>DASRLM010000268.1:0-4275 GCA_035648455.1 Puia sp.
AAATAACATAAGATGTCAACCGTAATGAGTATGAAAGTGGAAGGGAAAGACTTTGTTGTCAATACCCTTAACGTGAGCTTTTTTCGGAAAGCCTCAGACGATACCGCCTTACCCACATCCAATGTTTTGGGCGGAACGGTGGATATGACTATGATTTTTGAACAGGAAACGGACAGCGATACTTTTTTCGCATCCTGGTTTCAGGAGTCGGGTAAAAAGCATTCCATCGATATAGACGTTTTACACCTGGCGGGCACCGGAGACAAGTTCCTGACCATGAAGATTACCGATGCTCAGTGTACAGTATATGCCCTGGCCCACAAATTCACCTTCGATCCGAGTTCCCCGGAAGAGAATTCCATCCTGGAGGTGCAATTGGTTTCTCCCAGCATCACCATCGGACAGGCAACCATTGTTGTCGGACAATAAAATTAAAATGCGTAACGCATGCCCGCAACTTCAGCTAAAATAATCTTGTCCATCTTTTAATACCCATACCATTCATCATTAAAACCTACAACTATGGCTTCATTTGCTGCTAAATTCAAACTGGACGGAAATGAATTTTCCGTGATCAGTTGCAATTATTCCTTCGGACAGGGACTGGATGCCAAGGGGCAGCCCACTACGGACGTGGTCGGAGGAACCATTTCCCTTCAGATCGCTGCATCGGACGACAGCAGCATCATCGGCTGGATGATTGATCCGGGGGGAAAGAAAAACGGAAGCATTGTTTTCAAAAGAGCTGATGGGGATGCCACGCTAAAGGAAGTGAAATTCGAAGAAGGCTACTGTGTGGGATATTCAGAATCCTTCAATGCCAACTCTACCATGCCGATGACCATAACCCTGAATATTTCTGCCAAGAAAGTATCGGTGGGTGACGCCTCCCATGAGAAACAATGGAAATAGGATCGAATCTCTTGGATATTCATGATCATCAAAAAAAATCATATTTATGGCAATTCTTTCCGATACTGGCTGGTCGTATAATAATTCTTCCGGTCTGGCGGCCACTTACGGTGAAAGTTGGGAAGTAACCGCGGGTCAGGCACGCATTTATGTCAGCGCTCCGGATGGCACCGTTTACAAGGTAATCGGTACCGGACTGGGGATGGGCATCGGTATTTCTGCGATTCCGGGAAGCATTACCGGTTCCAGTACTTCTTTATGTTCTACCGGATCATCTATTTATGGACTCGGCTGCAGCACCCTGGATATTGATGATTTCGGCAGCTTCATGGTCATTTATAATGCGGGAGCGGTATTCACTATTGGCGGAGCTGCCGGGAGTGTTGCTTTTTTTGTCCATTTGAATACCTTGCAGAAAATAAGTCTGGCAGCCGTTGTGATGAGCCCGATGGGAATTGCCGGGATATTAGCCACACTGACCGGTGCTTTTAAAGCGCTTTGCTTTTTTGGTGGAACAGAATATTCTTCACCTAACGCTGGCGCAGACGCCACCGGTACGGCGTACTGGATCAGTAGTACGGATCCTGCCTGATTACCCAAATTGAAAAACATGGCAACGGAAGAATTAAGTCCGAAAAATTTCACCCGGGAAAGGGTGCGCAACAGGATGCTCAAACGGGCGGCCGAAGTATGGGGTTTTCCGGAGTCGGAAATGGATGATTTTGATCCCCTGGTCACTTTATTGATTGAAGCCTGTTCCGTGGAATTTGAAAAAATCTCCGGCGAGATCGGGAAAACACAAAACAGGATGCTGGAACGGCTGGCGCAGTTGTTATATCCCGGCATGATCGATGTGAGCCCGGCTTACGGAATCATGCAGGTAAGGTCCTCCGAACCTTTTGCATACTTAAATCCGGACGCCCAGTTTTTTTATAAACCTTCCGGTAACGACAGACAGAGAGAAAATCAGCAGATGGATTTATTCTTCTCTCCGGCACATTCCACGAAAATGGTTGACGGCTCCATAACGCATATAGCTACGGCGAGGGAACTGTTTAGCGTAACGGACGGCCTGCAGAGGAACCAGATCGGGTCTTCGGTCAAAAAAATAATAGAACAGCAGCACGTGCTGTGGCTGGGATTGGATCTCAACGGAGAAGTGAATTCGCTCGATGAGATATCTTTTTTCTTCAACTGGATCAATCAGCCGGAAGCCGGCAGCTGGTATACATACCTGCCCTATACGGAATGGTCGCTGGAATCCATTGTCCTTGCCCACAGAACGGGTCTGCCTTCTGTTGATAACGTGCGTGACGCCCAAATGGATCTGGAAATGGAATTTGATCCGATGCAAAAGATCGAGGCGCAGGTGAATGCCCTGTTCAACCGTCATTACATTACGCTGACCACTAAAACAAACCTGGAGCAACTCAAGGTAAAACGTCGCCCTTATCCCCCGGTTTTTGAGCAGTTGTTTGATAAGAAAGAATTACAGGAACTGAAAGAACCTTTGTTGTGGATTGAAATCCGGTTTCCTCCGGTAATACCCGCGGAAGCGCTGGATTCAGTCTGGATCAGTATGAATGCCATCCCGGTCATTAACCGGAAACTCAATCAGTTCAACTATAAGCTGGTCCAGAGTTTGAATATAGTCCCTCTGGAAACAGTGGGCTATTTTCTCTCTATGAAAGGAATTACCAATAGTCAGGGACAACCGGTAAAACTCATTCCCTTCGCCAACCCGTCTGGATTAATGCCGGAATCCTATACGCTTCGCTATGGTGTTAACCGGTTTGATGAGCGCAATGCCCAGGAAACCCTCGTTAACCTGACCGAACTGATACGGGAAGAAAGTTCGTTTTTTTCTTCACTGGGAGAAGACTTCCTGATTCAGAATATTCGGGAGCTGAACCAGGTGCTGGCGCGAATCGACGATAAAGTGAAAATGCATCATAAGAATCAGTCGCCCTATCCTTTTCTGGCCATCAAACCAAAACGGGAGGGCGGAAATATCGCCATTGAATTCTGGAGCTGCCATGGCGCACTGGCCAACCGCATCCCCATCGGATCGCGGCTTTCATCCTATAAAAGCAGCAGCGTATTATCCAACTCCATTTATTTTATCACCTCAACCTATGGGGGGAAGGATAAATTGAATGATGCCGAAAAGATTGACCAGTATAAAAAATCATTGCTTACCCACAACCGCATCGTGACCCTGGAGGACCTGAAATTATTTGTGCAGACGGAGCTGGGTCAAAGCGCCCGGTCCATCAGCTATGAAAAAATATATATCCACGGCGAATCTCCGGCCGATGGTTTTATCCGCTGTATGCAGGTGGAGGTTAATCCTGAACCCGGCAGTCTGGAACTACAGGAATGGGAACAGCGCCTGCGCGATCTGAAATTAAAGCTGGAATCAATTTCCGTTAATAATATTCCTTATCAGTTAAAGCTGGTAGTATGACAAATCCGGGAAAATACAAAGATGCCCTTCGGGAACTGCCATTGGATATCCGGCTCGAAGTGATCCTGGCGGATCTGATCGCGGAAAACGGGAGCATGGAGGATCTGCTGCTGGTGAACAACAGTTTATTCAAAAGGAATTATCATTACGATATTGAAAATACCAGTGAAGTAGAATTTGGAATCACCAGAAAGAACAAATTATGCTTTACCATTAACCGGGAAGGCCTCTATGATCAGCTTCCGGAGGACTTGTTTCATCTGGCCGGCACTATAAAAAGTAATGCCGGCAAGGAGGAAGCCATTCAGGAAATCAGGGCCCAACAGGAGATCGAAAAACAGAGCCGGCTTTTTTTCCTCCCCTTCGAACAGGAATTTTACCGGCAGCGGGTAAAACTGGAAGTGGAGGAACGTAATTTTTTATTTGAAACCAACACCGTGCTGCCGGGTGGGATTTTCGATTATCTATGGGATCTGCCGGCGTTTCTGGATGATCTCCAGAAAAGCAAATTGGGAATACTCATCCCGGTCCTGAACAAAATTGCCGGCAAAACGGATTTAATCGCTTACCTCATGGAAAGCATTACCGGCGATGAGGTTTTGATACGGAAAACGCCTCCGGCGAAATCCATGATTCCGGATCAGCCACAGCTCGGTGACATGCAACTGGGCTTAACCAGTATTCTCGGAGGCGAAGTTTCGGGATTGCAATCAGGATTCAGTTTGGTCATTTTTGTGTCCGCAGCCGGATCCTTCATTGACTATATGCCCGGGGGAAAAAAATTAGCCGTTCATGAGTTCCTTTGTAATTTATTGATGCCCCTGGACACGGACCTGTTTTTCGAATCTGACTATTCCAAAGTGTCGAATTCTTTTATCGCAGAGAATGACAATTCC
>DASRLM010000269.1:0-2001 GCA_035648455.1 Puia sp.
ACCTTCCGCTGGTTGTAGTAAATATACCGGATGTGCTTTCCGCCAAAAGCGCTGAATACATTTTCCCGGGTTTTAAAAATGACGCTGTCGGAAACGGGGGGATGCTCATTCTGTTTCGAAAGTTGGGCAAGCAGGGAATCCCGCTGCTGCCTGTCCGTTATTATATTTAAATATTTTGATATCCCGTTATGGGTCTTTTTTATGGATGATTTCGGTTCTTTCTGTGGAATGGTATCCCGGATCATGGTCTCCCCGGGAAATGCATGCGCCTTTAAAGATGCAGCCTGGGTGAGCAGGCCGCAAATCATGCACAGACGGACAATGATATGCAGGCTTTTTTTCAAATTTCAGGATGCTTCTCCTCGTTCCATGGAACACGAATCTGCGGCGCATTTCAACAGGTTGACCGGTATTTTACATCCGGTTAAACCCCCTCCGAAGTAAATGGAAATCCGGCTATTCCCAAAATAATTCAGGGTATTTGATTAATGCGGCTCATTCCCCGGCTTTTAGGATAAAATAATCATGCCTTCCCTGCGTTTGATCCTGGTAATCACCGTCTTCTTTCCGGCGCTTCCGGGTAAAAGGAGAAGCCGCTCAAAACCCCTCCTTCATGAATCGTATCTACCCGGGATTTTTACTGGTAATTCTGGGCTTCTTTTCTCTTCCTGTTTCCGCACAGCGGACGGTGGGCCTTCCTGCTTTTAAAAATGGATCCTTCCCTGCTGAGCAGGCTATACTCCATCGTAAATTGAATCAACCCGGCTGGCAGTCCGCCCGTTTCGGCAGGAAATATTTCCTGCTCGTCCATTTTGACCGTATTCCGGATGCATCCCAAAAATCAGACCTCTCATCGCTGGGATTTCAGCTTGATCAATATGTTTCCAACAATAACTGGCTGGCAATATGGAATGATGGCGTTGACGAAAAAAAACTCGTAAACAGTGCCATCTCCGGCCTGTACGCCATTCCCCCGGATTTGAAGATCAATAAAAAATTGAGAACCATTTCTCCGGGATCCGAAATGCCGGAAGATCTGATTGCGGTCAGCTGTTTTGGTGGGATGGAACCCGGTCTCATTCAGCAGGAGTTGCAAGATGCCGGTGCGCAGATCATCAACACTAAGATCAAACCAGCCCACATCGTTTTCATCAAGGCCGGTATGAGCACGCTGGAAAAAATCGCACGCCTGCCATTTGTGGCTTCGCTCAATCCTCAGCGGATCAAAGACGTGCCGCTGAATTATAATAACCGCGCCGTTCATGGGGTCCAGGGCCTGGCAGCGACCCTGGGCAGAAACCTCACCGGCAAATCGGTTACCGTGGGTATGGGTGACGATGGAGAACCTTCTTCCCATATTGATTTTTCCGGCCGCCTGATCATGCGGACCGATGAACCATCGATCGATCAGCATGGCGTGCATACCAGCGGTACGGTGGCGGGAGGTGGCATTCTTAATCCAATGTACAAAGGCATGGCGCCCCGGGCCCGGCTGGTGACCAATGATTTCAGCAATATACTGGTGGACGCTCCTGTCTATTTCTCTGATTATAAGATGGTTCTGACGAATAATTCGTATTATAACGGAGTCGCAGGATGTCCTGGTGAAGGAGATTATGACGCGCTGAGCAATTATGTCGATTCCCAGCTGGTTGCTTATCCCGGTCTGCTCCATGTGTTTGCGGCCGGAAATGACGGGGCCCATGTCTGCACGCCCTATCCCCTGCAGTTTGCAACGATTAAAACAGGATTTCAAACAGCAAAAAATGTGCTGACGGTCGGCAATTTCAGCAATGCCAGCTATACTATATCCTATGCCTCCAGCTGCGGCCCCGTGAATGACGGCCGCATCAAACCGGAACTTGTTGCGGGCGGTTCCTTCATCACATCAACCCTTCCCGATAATGGGTACGGGGTTATGTCCGGCACCAGCATGGCTTCTCCTACCGTCACCGGCATTCTGGCCCTGATCTATGAAAGGTACCGGCAGCTCCACGGCGG
>DASRLM010000270.1:0-2196 GCA_035648455.1 Puia sp.
ATTGAGGGGTGCGGGCAGCGTGTGGATTTTACTGCTGGTTCCGGGATGATCAAAAGCGGTGATCAATAGGTTTTTGATGGTTGCGGCATATAATTCCTGTCCGAACGGGGAAGGATGCAAATCTTTGAAATCATATTCCCAGCTGAATTCTTTATTATTGATTTTATCGCTGATCTCTTTGTCAAGATTAATGGATGGCATCCCATAATGCGCGGCCACCAGTTCCTGATTTTCTGTTTCTACCGGGATCATCCCCCGGTTATAATCTCTATTTTTTTTCCGGATCGGCAAAAGAAATGAATACCACATCCATCAGCGGATTGCTTTTCAGGGCATGACGAACAATACCTTCCAGGGCAAGCACCTGCGTGAGACTGTCCGTTCCATTCCCGCGGTCATTCACGGCGGCTTCCACAAACATCAAATTAATTTTGCCAGAATCCAGCAAATCCCTTTGCAGGCGAAAAGCATGTGCGGGGCTGCCGAGGGAAGGAATGCCGGCCGCTATAAAATGAAAAACGGTTTCGGGGAAACGTTCCCTGAGCCAGGAACAGACCTTATCCCGCCATCCGGGATTGTAAGTAATGGATCCGCCCAGAAAGGCAACAGTAGCCTGTTTGTTTTGTTCCATGCTGCGAAAGCTGTTGGTCAGGCCGTTCCGCAGATGGAAATAGTGATCATAAGGCAACGGATCCCTTACGGGATAAGCATTGTTTAAAATAAAACCGGCCCACTCCTCCGCATGTTCAATCGGAAAATGATGGCCCCCCAGTTCCTGCGGCCCGTTGGTGACGGGATAAATGGAAACGGGGCCCCCGAACGAAGCATATCGACGGGCCAGTATAAAAGTGTTTTCAGCAGAGGGCACAATTTTATCGTATGCACCAACCACATGGAGAACAGGCACTTTAAAAGAAGCCAGTCCCTCCAGATGATCGATGGGATTATCGTCAAAAGCAAGCGCCTGTGCCTCCGTCATGGAGAAAACCTGCTGCAGTTGTTTCCAGGAAGCAGAATCTCCTTTTCCTTCTCCCTTGCCGCCGGGCCAGCTTTTAAAATCGCAAACGGGCGCCTCGTTATAAATACAATTCACTTTATCCGGATTGCGTTTTGCCCAGGCATACACATATAAGCCACCGCGACTCACACCTTCCAGGCTGGCTTTTGCAGCGAAATGCAGCGAGCCGGTTAGGTAATCATACAACTGTTCCCAGCTCTGCATGGAAGCGGGACTGCCATACTGATCATCTACATTGATAAAAACAACATACATACCCTTCGATAACAGCAGACTATCCATTTCGGTGTGCCAGTCCGGAAAAGACGCCCTCCATATCCAGGGATTTCCTTTTAGCGGTGCGGCAGGTTTTACATACCAGGCCTGATGACCGCCAATCGTAAAATGAACGCGCTGAAATCCTTTCCATAGATCCGTATGCACATCGGTTACTTCCTGCGCGCAGGCGCAGGATATCATGGCAGCTAAAAAACAAAAGGATATAAGAAGCCGTTTCATTCAATAAATTTACAGGTATTCAAATGTAAAGCGCATGGCCATGATTAAGCATTGATCAGATGAATTATCTTTATTCCACTCATCATTAATTGATATTATGCAAGCATTCATCAGAACCCTGTTGTTTTGCCTTTGTTCTTTCCAGGCAGCGGCACAACCCACAACCTATTCGGTAAAAAATGCCCACTCTCACAATGACTACGAACAAAAGGTTCCCTTTTTTACAGCCTACAAGGCGGCCTTTGGCTCTATCGAAGCCGACATATGGCTAGTCAATAACGAGCTGATTGTTGCGCATGACAGCGCCGAAGTGCAAAAGCACCGTACGCTGAAATCCTTATATCTGATTCCCCTGCTGACGGCCACCCAAAATCACGATGGACTGGTTTATGCCGACAGCGCCAGGGATCTGCAAATGCTGATTGATATCAAAACGGATTCAATCCATACGCTGGCAAATCTCGTCAGCCTCCTGGAATCGCTGCCCGAACTGTCAAAAAATCCATCCATCCATTGGGTGATTACCGGGAACCGGCCGGATCCATCCACATTCGGTTCCTACCCTTCCTTTATCCGGTTCGATGGACAATTATCCAAAGATTATTCTCCGGCGGCTCTGTCAAAGATATCCATGCTGAGTAATGATTTCGAATATTATTCCAAATGGAACGGGGATGGTC
>DASRLM010000271.1:0-9339 GCA_035648455.1 Puia sp.
CTACAGTAATGCCGTAAAAATCTTCCACCGCTTTTTTAATTTCCAGCTTATTTGCCTTTCTGTTTACTTTAAAAGCATAACGACGCAGCTTTTCCTGCTGGGCATTTGCTTTTTCGGTAAGTATCGGACGGATCAGAACCTCGGTTAATTTCATCTTTCTTGCTAATTTGAAAAATTTATAATCAATGTGAAAATGTGCTGATGTGTTGATGTGTAAATTAAATCATCATGCAACTCATTTCCACATTTACACATTTTCCGTCTCTTCCTCCACAAACATCTTTGCGGCAGATTCAGTAAGCACCAGCGTTTGGGCATTGACAATATCATACGTGTTCACATCTGCCAGCAGGCTGCTTTCCAGGTAAGGCACGTTCCTTAAACTGAGGTGCAGGTTGTCGTTGTATTCCGGCAGGATAAACAATGTTTTTTTACCATCCAGTTTTAATCCGCCCAGCAGGTTCACCAGCTCTTTTGTTTTGGGTGCATCCAGCTTAATGTCTTCCACCACAATAATGGAATTCGTTTTTGCCTTATGAGAAAGCGCGGATATCTTGGCCAGGTCCTTCACTTTCCGGTTCAGCTTGAAATCGTAACTCCTGGGTTTGGGACCGAAAATGGTACCACCGCCTTTATACAGCGGGTTCCGGATATTCCCCTTACGCGAACCACCGGTTCCTTTTTGTTTGTGCAGTTTCTTGGAAGAACCTTTCACTTCCATCCTTGTCTTTACCTTATGCGTGCCCTGGCGCTGTGCGGCCAGATATTGCTTAACGGCCAGGTAAATGACGTGGTCATTTGGTTCAACTTCAAAGATATCAGCAGGCAGTTCCAGGGTACGGCCCGTTTTATCTCCTTTTATATTTACTATATCAACTTGCATGTGAATGGAATTAATAGATTACTTCTGAATGTAGACGATGGAGCCGTTATGACCCGGAACAGATCCGGCAATCAGCAGATAATTTTTTTCGGGAAATATTTTAACCACGCTCAGGCCCTTCAGTTTTACCCGGTCGCCACCCATACGGCCCGCCATGCGAACACCCTTCATAACGCGGGATGCGTCTGAAGAGTTACCCAGGGATCCCGGAGCCCGGCTACGGTCATGCTGACCATGACTCTGACCACCTACCCCATGAAATCCATGGCGTTTTACAACCCCCTGGAATCCTTTGCCCTTTGAAGTACCCACCACGTCCACTTTTTCACCTTCGGCGAAAAGATCAACGGTCAGTGCGTCCCCTAAATTCTTTTCGGGAGAAAAATTGCGGAATTCCTTGATGAATTTCTTGGCGGTGGTATTTGACTTGGCGAAGTGATTTTTTTCAGCGGAGAGAATATGCCTTTCTTTTTTGTCGCCGAAGGCAATCTGAAGAGAACTGTAACCGTCTGACTCCTTTGTTTTAACCTGGGTAACCACACAGGGTCCGGCCTCAATGATGGTACAGGCTACCTGCTTTCCATCGGGGGTGAACACGCTGGTCATTCCAATTTTCTTTCCAATTAACCCTTTCATCTTTTATTGGTTTGCGCCTGGAGTCCAAGGACAATCAGTGACTTTATAACTGCTTAACGACAGCTGTTACTGATTTCAATCCCCTGTTTGCAACCGACCTTTTCCATCGACCGCCGAAGCTTTAGCGAAGGCGGTTGGCGCCTTACTTAGCTTCGTCTCGGTTTACTCATCCGCCTTCGCTAAAGCTTCGGCGGACAAAGGAAGTACCGGCAGTAAACAAACCCCGAACGGCTTGTTCATATTTACATGTCAACGATCCAGCGCTGCTTCGGCCGTTTTCACGGATTGGCAGATGGATTATTTATCCTCATCATGCCTTGATCTCCACATCCACTCCGGATGGCAGATCAAGCTTGGATAAAGCATCTACTGTTCTGGAAGTAGATGTGTATATGTCCAGTAATCTCTTGTGCGTATGCAACTGGAATTGTTCACGCGCCTTCTTGTTTACATGCGGTGAACGAAGTACTGTGAACACCTTTTTGCGGGTGGGTAAGGGAATGGGCCCTGTTACTACGGCTCCCGTACTGCGTACTGTTTTTACGATCTTCTCGGCGGATTTATCCACGAGGTTGTGATCGTACGACTGCAATTTGATTCTGATTCGCTGGGACATAAGTCAATCCCCGTTTTTTGAACGGGATGCAAAGGTAGCGACAAACACATAAACGGTCAAAGAATTATTGCCTTTTTTTGATAATTATTTGGGGCCGCCGGGACAATGTTCCCTCAGGTACCGGGTGTACAGTCCCTTCAGGTGTTCCCGGGTGCCAGGTCCCTCGCTGATGGCATGGGTGCGGTTGGGATAGGGCATGTACTGAAAGTTCCGGTTGTATTTAATCAGTTCATTCACCAGCATTTCGGCATTATTAAAATGCACGTTATCGTCGGCGGTTCCATGAATATACAGCAGGTTCCCGCGCAGGTTACGTGCATAACTGATGGGAGAACCTTTTACATAATCATCCCCCGCATCCTGCGGTATTCCCATATATCTTTCCTCATAGATATTGTCATAAGTCAGCAAATTGGTCACGGCCGCCACGGCTATCCCTGTTTTGTAAATATCCGGATACTGGAAAAGCAGGTTCAGGGTGGCCGAACCGCCGCCGCTCCAGCCCCAGACCGCTATGCGGGAACTATCCACAAAAGGCCATTTCATAATTTCCCTGGCAGCCATGGCCTGATCCCGGATATTCAGCCTGCCTATCTTCCGGTAAATGGAATTTCTCCATGCAGCTCCTTTCGGAGCCGGCGTTCCCCGGTTATCTACAGAAATATAGATATATCCATCCTTCGCCAGATCGCCCTGATAAAGGCTCAGTTGATTTTCCACGCCAAAATAGTCGGTCACTGTTTGCTGAGCCGGCTCGGAATACAAATAAAACAAAACGGGATATTTTTTCGACGGGTCGAAGGGTGAGGGCTTTTTCATCCACCCATCCATCGTTACGCCGTCCGCCGTAGTTATTCTGAAAAAAGACATCCCCGAAGCAACGCTGTCGGCCTCGCTGGGAAGGCTGATGCCCCGCGTGCCCGGCAGCGTTTGATGGTCCGGAAGATGTATCCATTCCCCCGAAGAAGGGGTATAAAAGTTAGAAAAACTATGGAAAGCATACCTTCCTCCGGGGGAAACTTCATATTCATGGGTGCCTGGCTCGCCGGGCGGGGTCACCCTTTCCGCTTTTCCCTGGCCATCCAGGCTGCACCAGTAAAGATATTTCTGGGTAGCGTTTTCCGGGGAAGCCATAAAATACAACAGATTTTCCTTTTCATTGATCAGTACGATATCCATTACATCATAATTCCCGGCCGTGATCAGGGTTTGTTTTTTCCCATCCCGGCTTACCCGGTACAAATGCCTCCATCCATCTTTTTCGCTGGGCCAGATGAATTCCGCTCCCTGACTCAGCCAGTCCCATCCGCCCATCCGATAGTCATCATCCCACCGGGATACGATGTCGATCCAGGTGCTGTCTTTTTCCGATAAGATATTTTTTGATGACCCGTCCCTGACATTGCAAAGCAGGATATCGCTTTGATTCTGCTGCCGGTTCAGGTGCTGCACAATCAGCTGCTGACTGTTATGCGCCCATTCCATCCTGGGCAGGTAACTGCCCAGACGCGCATCCGTGGGAATACGCATCCACCGGGTATGGCCGTCCGATATATCCACCACGCCGATCTTGTAAGGAGAAGGAAACTGACCGGCCACCGGATATTCCACAGGCACCACATGGGAGTAAACCGAATCCGTTGTATTGAGCATCAGATAATCCCTGGTGCTGCTGTCTTCCATTTGCCAGTAGGC
Source organism: Puia sp. (assembly GCA_035648455.1). Lineage (GTDB taxonomy): Bacteria > Bacteroidota > Bacteroidia > Chitinophagales > Chitinophagaceae > Puia. The sequence continues at coordinate 3,831 of DASRLM010000271.1, forward strand.
GATGGACCTGCCATCAGGGCTCCAGCGGAAACCATCGCGGCAGTCGAATTCCTCCTCATACACCCAGTCGAATGTGCCATTGATCATTTTGCGGGTGCCATTCCGGGTAAGCGCACTGATTCTGTGGGTACCAAGGTCCTCCACATACAGATTATGATTACTAACATAAGCGGCTTTTTTTCCATCCGGAGAGAATTTGGCAAACATCAGGGAGGAAGGCGGCAGGGACGAACCCAGCTGTTTCAACGTATGATCTGCCAGATCATAGACCCAGAAATCCCCCCGGGTATCATACCGCCACACTTTCCGGGCATTGGTATATAACAGCAGTTTTCTGAAATCCGTGGAAAAGAGAAAATAGTTTATGTCCAGCGGCCCTTTTTTCCCTGCGGGAGTAAGGTCTTCTGCGTTCAGCAGGACCTCTTCATTTCCCAAGGGCAGGCTCGTTTTTAAAATGGCGCCATTTTCTTCCCGGTAAAAACCGGTTCCGTCCGCACCCCATACCAGCGGTTTATAAAATTGGGCAGAGACTGATAACGACAGGCAAAGCCATACACCCATCAGCACGAACTTTTGAAAATAAGGTCCCATCAAACGCATGATCTGTATTTTATGGGTGAAAATTAATCATTGAACGGGATGATCCTTAACCGTTCAACAAAAAAGCCCCCTCCCGGAATGCGGAAGGAGGCTTTTTATTTAGCACGGTATTTTATGCGGTCACTTTACCCTTGCCCTTTACTTTGGCTATTACTTCTTCCGCTATGTTGTTCGGCGCAGGAGCATAATGTGAAAATTCCATGGTAGACGTGGCACGTCCGGAACTCAGGGACCTGAGCTGGGTTACATATCCGAACATTTCGGATAGTGGCACCCTGGCCTTAATCACTTGTGCATTATTCTTGCTATCCATTCCTTCCAGCATACCCCGGCGGCGGTTCAGGTCACCCGTTACATCTCCCATATACTGATCCGGTGTGATCACTTCTACCTTCATGATGGGTTCGAGCAATACCGGTTTTGCTTTTTTAGCAGCTTCCCTGAATCCCTGTTTGGCACAAAGTTCAAACGACATGGAGTCGGAATCCACCGCATGGAATCCACCGTCAAATACGCGGATCTTCATATTTTCCACCGGATAGCTGGCCAGCACGCCCGTGGTCATGGCCGATTCAAATCCCTTTTCAATGGCAGGAAGAAACTCCCGGGGAATGGAACCGCCAAAAATGTCGTTTATAAACTGGTAATGACCCTTATCTTCTTTCAGGAACTCTTCATCGGCAGGTCCGATCTCAAAAGTAATATCAGCGAATTTACCGCGACCACCCGTTTGCTTTTTCAGAATTTCGCGGTGTTCAATGGTTTTCTGGAAGGCTTCCTTATAGGCTACCTGGGGAGCACCCTGGTTTATTTCCACTTTAAATTCCCGGCGCATACGGTCCACGATGATTTCCAGATGCAGTTCACCCATTCCACTTAAGATGGTCTGTCCGGTTTCTTCATCCGTTTTTACCCGAAGCGTGGGATCTTCCTCCACGAGTTTGGCAATGGCCATGCCCATTTTATCCACGTCCGCCTGTGTTTTCGGCTCGATGGCCACCGAGATCACCGGTTCCGGGAAGGTCATTTTTTCCAGGATGATCGGATCATCTTCCTTGCATAAGGTATCCCCGGTTTTAATATCCTTGAACCCGACGGCGGCACCAATATCTCCCGCTTCAATGAAATCAATCGGGTTCTGTTTGTTGGCATGCATCTGCATGATGCGGGAAATACGCTCATTCTTTCCGGTCCTGGTATTCAATACATAGGAACCCGAATCAAGATGTCCACTGTATACCCGGAAGAAGGCGAGACGACCCACGAATGGATCGGTGGCTATTTTAAATGCCAGGGCCGCAAAGGGCTCCTTAGCATCCGGCTTACGCGAAATTTCTTCGCCTGTATTGGGATCATGACCAATTACGGCTGCCACATCTGCCGGACCCGGGAGGTAGCGCACGATGGCATCCAGGGCTTTCTGCACACCTTTATTCTTAAAGGAAGAGCCGCACATCATTGGAATGATGGACAGATCAATGGTGGCCTTCCGTATGGCTTCATGCATTTCATCCTGGGTAATGGAATTGGGATCCACAAAAAATTTTTCAAGGAGTTTCACATCATATTCCGCAACAGCTTCCACCAGGTGTTGCCGCCATTCGTTCACTTCATCCACCATGTCCTCCGGAATTGGAACTTCCTGGTAGGTCATTCCTTTCCCTTCCTCATCCCAGATGATCCCTTTCATGGTGATCAGGTCAACCACCCCTTTAAAACTGTCCTCCGCTCCGATCGGTAACTGCAGCGGAACGGCTTTGGCGCCGAGCATTTCCCTGATCTGTTTTACAACGCTCAGAAAATCCGCTCCGGCCCGGTCCATCTTATTCACAAAACCGATACGGGGAACCTTGTACTTGTTGGCCTGGCGCCAAACGGTTTCAGACTGGGGTTCCACACCGGATACGGCGCAAAACAAGGCCAGCAAACCATCCAGCACGCGCAGGGAACGCTCTACTTCCACGGTAAAGTCCACGTGACCCGGCGTATCAATGATGTTGAATTTATATTGTTTGGTATCCGCTACCTTTTTACCCTGGTCGGTCGGAAAATTCCAGAAGCAGGTAGTGGCGGCGGAAGTGATGGTGATGCCTCTTTCCTTCTCCTGTTCCATCCAGTCCATAGTGGCCGCCCCATCGTGTACTTCCCCGATTTTATGCGATACCCCCGTATAGAACAGGATACGTTCGGTTGTTGTCGTTTTACCGGCATCAATATGAGCCGCAATACCAAAATTTCTTTGAAAACGTAAGTCTGACATGGTTATGAATTAAAATATTTTTAACGGGTGCGCAAAGGTACGCCTTTTTTTGAAGAAATACATGCCTTCCGGGAAGGTTCTGCCAAATGAAAAATCCCTTCTCCGGCCTCAGCCGGGAAGGGATTCGTTCACAAAAGCAAATGATGTATAATCAGATCCTGAAATGGGCAAATGCCTTGTTGGCTTCAGCCATCCGGTGGGTATCTTCTTTTTTCTTGAAAGCGCCGCCTTCCCCTTTACTGGCTGCCACTATTTCCCCGGCGAGTTTGTCGGCCATGCTTTTCCCGTTGCGGTCCCTGCTGTAGCGGATGAGCCATTTGATGCTGAGGGATACCTTACGGTCGGCCCGGACTTCCGCAGGAATCTGGAAAGTAGCTCCCCCGATCCTGCGGCTTCTTACTTCTACCGCGGGAGTTACGTTATTCAGGGCCCTTCTCCACACTTCATAACCGTTGTCGTTCGTTTGTTTGGAAACCCGGTCAATGGCATCGTAAAAAAGACTGAATGCAGTATTTTTTTTGCCCTGCCACATCAGGTTGTTTACAAAACGCGTAACCAGGATGTCGTTGAATTTTGCATCCGCCGCGAGTGGTAATTTTTTGGCCTGTGACTTCCTCATGAGTTATTTGAGATTATGATATGATATTATTTTTTTGCTTTGGGCTTGGCGCCTGCTTTTTCTTTCTTGGTTCCGTATTTAGAACGGCTCTTTTTCCGGTCCTTCACGCCTGCCGTATCCAGGCTTCCGCGAACGATGTGGTAACGGACACCGGGAAGGTCCTTCACACGACCGCCCCTGATCAGCACGATGGAGTGCTCCTGCAGATTATGTCCCTCCCCAGGTATATAGGCGATTACTTCCACCTTATTGGTCAACCGCACCTTGGCTACTTTGCGCAACGCAGAGTTCGGCTTCTTCGGGGTGGTGGTGTACACTCGGGTACAAACACCGCGTCTCTGGGGACAGGAATCCAGGGCCCTGGACTTACTTTTTGCCCTTATGATCTCTCTTCCTTTTCTTACTAATTGCTGAATAGTCGGCATTAAATGCGTTTGAATTTTGGGACGGCAAAGGTAACGGCAAGCGGATGATTATCCAAATTAAAATTGGAATTACACTTTTACAAGCCAGCCATGGGCATCGGGCCTTTTGCCTTCCCGAATCTCCATAAGGATCTTCCTGATGGCGGGGGCTGTTTTGAAGGCTGAAGTATCGAATGTCATGATATAGTCCTTGTATTTCAGCTCCCTGATGTAGGAAATGGTAGCTGCCGTACCCGATCCGAATATTTCCGTGAGCTTCCCGCTGCGATGCCCGCTGACCACTTCATCAATGCTGATCCTCCGTTCTTCCATGGTATAACCCTGCTCCCGCAATTCGGTAATAACACTGTCCCGGGTAACGCCGGCCAGGATCGTTCCCTCATCCAGCGACGGGGTAACTACGGTTTTTCCAAATACAAAAAATACATTCATCGTTCCTACTTCCTGCAGCCATTTGTGCTCAAAGGCATCGGTCCACAATACCTGGTCATATCCCTGTCTGCGCGCCTCGGCAGAGGCCTTGAGGCTGGCTCCGTAATTGCCGGCATTTTTTGAAAAACCAACGCCGCCGGGAGCCGCACGGGTAAATTTTTCCTCTACATATATTTTCATCGGCGCTGCATAGTAGGGCCCGGTCGGGCTCAGCAGGATCATAAATTTATAAGTGGACGATGGTTTCACGCCCAGGGCAGCATCTGTGGCAAACATAAATGGTCTGATGTACAGCGAATAATCCTCCTTGGCAGGTATCCATTCCTTATCCAGCGCAACGAGCTGGCGCATGCCCTCCAGGAAAATATCCTCCGGAACGGCCGGCATTTCCATTCTCTCAGCGGAAATATTAAACCGTTTGAAATTGTCGTACGGACGGAAAATGAAGGCTCCGCCGTTTTTATTCCGGTACGCCTTGATGCCCTCAAAAATGGCCTGACCGTAATGCAGGGCCATGATGGATGGTTCAAAAGAAATCGGCTGATAGGGTTTAATGGAGGCCAGTCGCCACACCCCATCTTCATAATCTGCTTCCAGCATATGGTCACTGAAATATTTACCAAAAGGTAAATGATCAAAATCCATTTCGGCCAGCCTGCTTCTTTTAACCCTGGTTACCGGGATGTCCATCGTCTCCATCATAAAATGCTATTTTTGATACCACAAAGAAACAAACATTCCCGGAGCACACAAAACAGGCTCCGGGAATTTCACAGATTTATGGGAATCAATAACATCAAGCTGTCTCCGGAACTGGTGGCTGCCCTTTATCCCGGGTCCCTGGTTTTGGTAAACGGAACATCGGTCGTTGCCCAAACGCCGGACAACCTTCGTTTCCTCGGAAAAAACGGGCGGAAGATCTGTTTTATAGTGCACAACCCCGAAACTGAATTCCTTCCGGAAAATCAGCTGGGATTCCTCAGTAAAATTCTCGCCGCCTGTCATTGCAGTCTGAACGATATCGCCCTGCTTAATGCAGCGGGAGGTCCGCCCTCCCTGCAGGCCATAAAAACCCAGCTGAACCCGGAAATGCTTTTTTTGTGCGGTGTTCTCCCCGGTTCCCTGAATCTGCCCGAAACGCTGCAACCCTTTTCGTTACAGAATATCCAGGGC
>DASRLM010000272.1:0-5030 GCA_035648455.1 Puia sp.
CGGAAGCAAAAGCGCTGCGGGATTATTATGATGAACTGAATGAGGAGAATTCGGCTTTTTATAATACCCATTTATACCATGAAGGGAAACACAAAATAGAAAATATACAGGCTGTCACGGCACAATACGCGCAGGATGCCCCTTTGCTGAACGGGTATGAGATCCTCAATAAATACTTTGATGACCTGTTTGAACACAATCAGAAGGTATTGGCATTCGGGGAAGACCTGGGCCAGATCGGTGACGTGAACCAGGGCTTTGCCGGTCTGCAATTGAAATACGGGGAGGGTCGCATTTCGGATACGGGTATCCGGGAAGTGGCGATCATCGGGCAGGGCATCGGCCTGGCCATGCGGGGACTACGGCCCATAGCGGAAATCCAATATATCGATTATCTCCTCTATGCCATTCAGACCCTGAGCGACGACCTGGCCACCCTGCAATACCGGACAGCCGGAAAGCAAACGGCTCCGCTGATCGTACGAACACGCGGTCACCGGCTGGAGGGCATCTGGCACAGCGGTTCACCCATGGGCATGATCGTCAATTCCCTGCGGGGTATGCATATCTGCGTGCCCAGGAACATGGTGCAGGCCGTAGGCATGTACAATACTTTATTGGAAGGCATGGATCCCGGCCTGGTGGTGGAATGCCTGAATGGTTACCGGCTCAAGGAAAAGCTGCCTGGCAATTTGCTGGAGTTCCGGGTTCCGCTCGGTGTGCCGGAAGTGATCAGGGAAGGTACTGATATAACCATCGTTTCTTACGGATCCACCTTACGCGTCATTGCCGATGCAGCAACAAACCTGCAGGAAATGAATATCAGCTGCGAAATTGTGGATGTACAAACCCTGCTGCCTTTCGATATCCATCATCATATTCTGGAATCACTCAAAAAAACCAACCGCATCATTTTCATCGATGAGGATGTGCCGGGCGGTGCGGCTGCTTATATGTTCAATCACGTAATGGAAAAACAGGGCGGATACCGCTGGCTGGATATTTCACCCAGAACGCTTACAGCAAAAGCCCATCGGCCTGCCTATGCGAGCGACGGGGATTATTTCAGCAAGCCCAATGCGGAGGAAATTGTGGATGTGGTGAGGGAAATGATGGCGGAGTAATAATTTGAAAATTTGAAAATGTGCAGATTTGAAAATGCAGGGAAAGAAACTATATGAAATGACTTATCGGGGTATTCATTTTCAAATTTTCAAATTATCACATTTTCAAATTCATAATTTGCTCACGCCAGATTATGAAACACTTTCTGGACATCCTCATCCTGTTCTAATTTATCCACGAGCTTGAGTACATCCTGTGCATATTCCTCCGAAAGCTCAACCGTGGTGGAGGGTATCCATTCCGCTTCAGCAGTTAAAGGAATGATGCTCCTGGATTCCAGCGCCTTCTGCATATTACCGAAATCGTTGAAGGCCGTATGCAATACAATGATGGGTTCATTATGATCGCCCCTGGATTCACCCATATCTTCCAGACCGAAATCAATCAGCTCCAGCTCCAGGTCTTCTATATTCAGTCCTTCAGGTTTTAATTTGAAAACACCCAGCTTCTTAAACTGGAAACTCACACTGCCGCTGGTACCCAGAACGCCGTTGCCCTTATTAAAATAGGAACGGACATTGGCCACGGTGCGGGTTGGATTATCTGTGGCTGTTTCCACCAGCACGGCAATGCCGTGGGGTGCGTATCCTTCATACAGGATCTCTTCATAGTTCTCCATCTCTTTGCCCATGGCCCTTTTGACGGCTGCTTCCACACGGTCCTTCGGCATATTCACAGCCTTTGCATTCTGAAAACAGCGGCGCAGGGCCGAATTGGTTGCCTGATCAGGGCCTCCGGTTTTAACGGCAATCGCTATTTCTTTTCCGATCCGGGTAAACTGCTTCGCCATCTTGTCCCACCGCGCAAACATCGTTGCCTTACGTACCTCAAAAATGCGACCCATAGAAATCAGTGCTTAAATTGTATTCGAATGATTTTTATTTTTTTGCCAGCCGCATGCCAAATGCCAGCACATGCAGTGCAGCAAAGATCAGGGAAAAATAGAATATACCCTGTTCTTCCGTGCCCGTTTGATGGTGATGAACCAGCGCAACAACAGCTAATAAAGCCGCAAGGGCCAGTCCACAGCCGCCCACCACTTTATTGGCCTGGGGTAGTGTGTCTTTTTGTCCGCTGGATAAAAAACTATGTTTTACACCATACTGAAGATACACGTCAAATCCGATGAGCATCCATACGATCAGCCGGATCCAGGTATCCAGGGGAAGGAATACCATCATGAACAAGCAGGTAAATATGCCTAAGATGGGTACCAGTGGAACAAAAGGCGTTCTGAATCCGCGGGGCGCATCGGGCATATTTTTTCGCATGACCATAACGCCGATGCATACCAGGATAAACGCAAACAAGGTACCGATGCTGGTCATTTCCCCAACCACCCTGGCCGGAATAAAGGCGGCAAACAGGCTTACGATCAGCATGAAGAGAAAATTGCTCTTGAAAGGGGTGCGGAATTTAGTATGGACCTGGGAAAAGATCCCCGGCAACAGCCCGTCTTTGCTCATGCTGTAAAACACCCGGCTCTGACCCATCAGCATCACCAGGATGACGGAAGAATACCCGCCCAGGATAGCCACAATAATGGCCCGGTTCAGCCAGGGGTAATCTGCGTGAAGGATGCCGTTGGCGTCAACATGTCCCATGTGTTCAATGGCCACAGCCACCGGTGCAATGCTATCCTTTCCCCGGAAGGAAGTATAACTGGTAACACCCGTCATCACGTGGGCAAACAAAATATACAATACCGTGCAGATGGCCAGTGAACCCAGTATGCCGATGGGCATATCTCTTTTCGGATTTTTAGCTTCCTGGGCCGCCGTACTGACGGCATCAAACCCGATATAGGCAAAGAACACCACGGCCGCTGCGCGGATGATGCCGCTGAAACCAAATTCACCAAAGGTTCCCGTGTTCGCCGGAATATAGGGATCATAATTGGCCTTGTTGATATATCTCCAGCCAAGGATAATAAAAACCAGCACCACCGCTACCTTTAAAACAACAATGACGGTATTGACAACTGCACTTTCCTGGGTTCCCTTGATGAGTAACAGGCTGACGAGGACGACAATAAAAACAGCCGGAAGGTTGATCACGCCCCCGTCCCAGGGGCCGGTGGCCAGGGCATCCGGCAGGTGAACATTAAAGCCGGCAAGAAATTTTACGAGATAACGGCTCCAGCTGATGCTTACGGTTGCTGCACCCACGGCATATTCCAACACCAGGTCCCATCCAATCACCCAGGCTATAAATTCACCCATCGTGGCATACGAATAGGTGTAAGCGCTTCCGGCGACGGGAATCATGGAAGCAAATTCCGCGTAGCAAAGTCCCGCAAAACAGCATCCCAGCGCAGCAACAACAAAAGATATGGTGATGGCCGGCCCGGCCTGGGTTGCGGCGGCAATACCGGTTATGGAGAAAAGCCCTGCGCCGATAATAGCTCCGATACCCAATGCCACCAGGGATCCGGCGCTTAAGGTTCTTTTTAATGAATGTCCATCTTCCCTGGATTCGGCAAGTAGTCCGGTAATGGATTTTTTTACAAATAGACCCATGTTGATCGGTTATAGGTTGGAATGGCTGATTTTAAGGTCGTAAAATAAGCAAATATTCTACAGCCGGATATTCTTTTTCCCCCTGTGTCAGCGCTAACATTTTGCAGATTGGAGATAATTCGATTGTTTGCAGCTTATTCACCAGGATGTGGGAAGTTTGGATGTGATCCGGGCCCAGCCTGGATCCTCCGGCATTAAAAAAATCAACGGATGAAAAAAATCGGTCTGACGGGCTGGATTCTTATTTCCATGGCTGCCGGCGTGGCAGCCGGCCTGATGATCCACTATATGGCCCAGCCTTCCTGGACCGGGCCCTTCGATAGGAGCATGTCTGTTGTAACCGACGTGTTCTTAAGGCTGATAAAAATGATCATCGCTCCCCTGGTCTTTTCCACGCTGGTGACTGGTATTGCCAAACTGGGGGATATCCGGGCGGTGGAAAGGATCGGAGGAAAAACCCTGGTCTGGTTTATCGGCGCCTCCCTGCTTTCGCTCGTCCTGGGGTTGGTGATCATGAATATAGTCAGACTGGGTCATAACTTACAGCTTCCTGTTCCGCAGGATCACGAAGTTCAGGCCCTGGGATCTTCTTCCCTTTCTTTCAAAAACTTTATCACGCACGTTTTTCCCCAAAGTGTGGTGGAAGCAATGGCCAACAATGAGATCCTGCAGATCGTGGTATTCTCCATTTTCTTCGGTATTGGTACGGCTGCCATTGGAGAAAAGGGGAAAATAATTATCCGCGCCCTGGACGCGATAGCCGAGATCATTCTGAAAGTAACCGGTTATGTGATGAACCTGGCGCCGCTGGCTGCATTTGCTGCCGTGGCAGCCATTGTCTCTTTTAAAGGACCGGAAATTTTATACACGTATGGAAAATTCATTCTTGTTTTTTACTGCAGTGTGATCGTTTTGTGGCTGATCCTCGCCGGAGTCAGTTATTTATGGATCGGTAAAAAAATATTTACCGTACTGGGAAACGTAAAAGATGTGGTACTACTCGCTTTCAGCACAGCCAGTTCGGAAGCTGCTTTTCCAAAACTGATTGAAGAACTGGAGAAATCCGGTTGTCCCAATAAAATTGTCAGTTTTGTACTTCCCCTGGGTTATTCATTTAATCTGGACGGCAGCATGCTGTATATGACCTTCTCTTCTCTGTTCATTGCACAGGCATATGGCATGCATATGCCCCTGGCTACCCAGATCACCATGCTGCTGGTGCTGATGCTTACCAGTAAAGGCATTGCCGGTGTTCCACGGGCCTCCCTGGTGGTGATTGCCGGCACACTGTCCATGTTCCATATTCCCCAGCAGGGTTTATTGTTATTGCTGGGCATTGACCAGATCCTGGATATGGCGCGCAGCGCCACGAATGTGGTGGGTAAC
>DASRLM010000273.1:0-3457 GCA_035648455.1 Puia sp.
GTACTGCTGAGCATGAATACCGAAGGCCCCGATCCTGAAATGCCGCCGCCGATGGCACCCGCAGCCCGGCACATTCTTTTTATTTCATGAAATCCGGGGATCAGGATGGACCGCACGGGTTCGATGATCACGTCTTCGAGCGACCTCCCGATAAGATCATAATCGTTCTTCATGAGCCCGGCCACCAGGCCCGCAATATTCCCCCACTGCCGGATGGCATCCTTCAGTAAAACCTCTTTCCGCAGGATCTGCCGGGCATCGGAAGTACGCACTTCTATCTGGGGGTGTACCACCGTAACAAAAAGCACGGGCGTCGGAATCGGTACGATATCCAGCGGAAAAATAGAACGGATCAGGGTGACGCCACCATAAATACAGGGTGCAATATTGTCGGCATGTTTTACCCCGGATGCCACTTTTTCACCAAACATGGCAAACCGCACCAGTTCTTCTTTTGAAAAAATATTCCCCAGCAATTCGTTAGCTGCCACTACCGCGCCGGCGGCACTGGCAGCGCTGGAGCCGATGCCGCTGCCCGGTTTGATCTGTTTGGTGATGATCACTTCAAACCCGATATCCTCCTTCATGCCGGCGATCATCTCCAGCAGGGGCGCCCCTGCCGTATTCAGCGCCGGATCCGTGGGCAGCGGATAGTTGTCCGTGGTCCGGATAATCACTTCTTTTTTATCCAGCAGTCGCACTGTCATGATGTCGTAAGGCTCCGTCAGGCAGAGGCCCAGCACATCAAATCCGCAAACCAGGTTGGCAACGGTTCCGGGTGAATGTATGGTTATTTCTTTCATTTTGTCTTTGAGATAATCAGGCACTGGCTGCCCGGATGATGTCGGCAAAAACGCCGGAAGCGGTTACTTCCGCTCCCGCTCCTGCCCCTTTGATCACCAGCGGTTGTTCCGGATACCGGTCGGTGTAAAAGACCACAATATTATCCTTTCCGTATAAATGATAAAAATCGTGCGCCGGATCGATGTGCTGCAGTCCAACGGACGCTTTTCCGTTTTCATAGCTGGCCACGAATTTCAGTTTTTTACCTTCCGCTGCGGCTGCCTGATACAATTTTCTAAAATGCGCTTCTTCCCTTTCCATGGCTTTATAGAAATCCGTTACGGTACCTTCGTTGCAGGAAGCCGGAAGAAATACGGAATTGCTGATGTCTTCCATTTCAATCACGTTCCCTGCTTCCCGGGCAAGGATCATGATTTTACGCATCACGTCGGTGCCACTCAGGTCAAGCCTCGGATCGGGTTCGGTATATCCCTCATCCTGGGCCTGCTTCACTATTTTCGCAAAGGATGTTTTACCATCATAATTGTTGAATACAAAATTCAGGGTTCCGCTGAGCACCGCCTCTATTTTGCGGATCTTGTCCCCGCTCCGAAGCAAATCGTTTAACGTGCCAATTACCGGGAGGCCGGCGCCCACATTCGTTTCAAAATAAAATGCCGCATTGAATTCCTTGGAAAGATCCTTTAGTTTCCGGTAATAGGCATAAGGCGATGAGCAGGCGATTTTATTGCAGGCCACTACGGCCACGCTTTTCTGCAGGAGCCGCTCATAACTGGTTCCCACTTCCTTGTTGGCGGTCACGTCTACAAATACGGAATTGCGCAGGTTCTTGGAACGGATGATCTCTTCAAAGTTACGCAGGTTCATGGGCGATCCCTGCTCAAGCAGTTCCTGCCAGTGATTCAGGTCGATCCCTTCTTCATTGATCAGCATCCGGCGGCTGTTGGCCACCCCCGCAACGCGCACCTGTAACCGAAGCTGGTCAAACAGGTAGGCGTGCTGCTGATGCAGTTGCTGGATCAGTCTTTTACCCACATTGCCCGTACCCGTTATGAACAGGTTCAACTGTTTATAGGTGGCCTCGAAAAACTCTTCGTGCAGCACATTCACAGCCTTCTGCACATCTTTTGTGGAGATCACGGCGGAGATGTTCCTCTCGGAGGAACCCTGGGCGATGGCACGAACGTTGATGCCGTTCCTGCCGAGCACACCAAATAATTTTCCGCTGATGCCGGGATGGCTCTTCATGTTGTCGCCGACCAGCGCGATGATGGCCAGTTCCAGCTCCACGGCCAGCGGTTGCACGTCACCGTTAGCGATCTCGGGGGAGAAAACGCCGTCAATAGCCGATTTGGCCAGGGAAGCCTGAATCACATCCACACCCACACAGATGGAATGCTCCGAAGAGGCCTGGGTGATCAGGATCACATTGATCTGATGACCCGACAAAGCTTCGAACAGTCTTTTGGAAAACCCCGGAATGCCGATCATTCCGCTTCCCTCCAGGCTCAGCAGGGCAATTTTATTGATACTGGAAATTCCGCGGATGCTGCTGCCGGTACGGCGGGAAACCTTTTCAATCAGGGTACCCGGGTCCATAGGTGCAAAAGTATTCTTGACCCAAACGGGTATGCCCTGGCTCATGACGGGCTGCAGCGTGGGGGGATAAATCACTTTCGCTCCGAAATGCGAAAGTTCCATCGCCTCCTGGTAGGAAATATTGGGTATTACCCGCGCATTGCTAACCAGGCGGGGATCGGCGGTCATCATGCCGGACACATCCGTCCAGATCTCAATGCTGCTGCAGGAAAGCACACTGCCATAAATGGCGGCGGTATAATCCGAACCACCCCGTCCCAGCGTAGTGGTGATGCCCTGGCCATCGGAGGCAATAAAGCCCGGTACTACCAGCAATGGGGTATCGGATTGAAAATAATCAACCATCTTTTTTCTGGTGGCGCGGAAGTCAACCTGGGCGCGGCCATACCGGGAATCCGTAACGATGAGTTCGCGGGAATCCTTCCATACATTCTCTATGCCCCGGCTGTTCAGACTGGCGGAGAGGATCCGGGAGGATAACAGTTCTCCGAAACTGACGACGCAATCCCGGGTGCGGTCCGACAGTTCCCTCAACAGGAAAATGCCCTTGAAAATATCTTCCAGCTCATTGCAGATTTTCTTAACCATGCTGAGGACGCCGCTTTGGGTAGCCACGGGAATCAACTGGCGCACCGCTTCGAGGTGGCGTTGTTCTATCAGGATCAGCGAATCTTTATAGGATTCATCGGCCCTGGCGGCTGCACTGCCGCATTGCAACAGGATATCCGTCATACCGCCAAAGGCAGAAACCACTACAATGGTCCTCTCTTTCCTGACCGCCTGGCTGATCACCTGAACTGTTTTATTGATATTTACGGCATTGGCCACGGAGGAGCCGCCGAACTTAAGAACCTGCATGAATATTTTTTTTGAGATGGAAAAAGCGCATACGAAAAACTGCTTCCGGTATGCAGCAAAGGCCCAGGGGAAATATGTGGATATACAACCCTTTACAGGGTTGTGGTGGAAATAATGATAGTACCACCGATTGTGCGGGGGATTGCAGAGATAGCGATAATATGGTTGCTCAATGAATTCACCGGAATTACAGGGA
>DASRLM010000274.1:0-2679 GCA_035648455.1 Puia sp.
GATTTATTATCTGGTGGATATACCCATGGTGAATCTGAGTAACAGCCTGGGCGCCGGATGGCATAAACTGGGCAGAGAAGCAAACCTCCCATTTAAACCGTCAGGCATTGAAAATGTCTTTTCCTCCAGGCAGGAAATGCAGCCTTTGCCCTTTCCGTTTAAACTGAATCCTTATCTTTTTGAAGCTTTTTTCGTTGCTCAGTCCGCTTTTATATTGGGCTCGGTCTATTTCAGAAAATTCAGTTTTATCAAGACAGCCATCTGCCTGTTTACTTTATTTTTCCTCCTGTTTATCTATTTCGGCGTGGTCCTCAGTAAGATGACGCCGGATGGTTCCTGGTACGACAGCCTGACCAGCTGGCACGTTAACCAAAATAATATCGCCGGGCATGTTTTATTGCCGGGCTGGGCCGATAGAATATTTTATTTCCTTATCGGATATCCTTTTGCGTTTATTTTTCTGACAGTCACTTATTTCCGGTTAAAGGAAAAAGAAATTTAAGCGAATAAATATTTTTTATGGAATTCAGGGAGCCGCGGGCCATATATCTTCAGATCGCAGATTTTGTTTGCGACAGAATTTTACTCAAAGAGTGGAAAGCAACGGAGCGCATTCCTTCGGTCCGGGAGCTGGCGGTGCAGCTGGAAGTGAATCCCAATACGGTTATGCGGACCTACGAATTTTTGCAGCAGCAGGATATTATATACAATGAACGCGGTGTGGGATTATTTGTAGCGGTAAATGCCATTAAAAACGCCATGCAGTACCGGAAAGACGAATTTCTGGATAAGGATCTTCCCCGCCTTTTCCGGAATATGCATTTGTTAAACATAAAACCAGAAGATCTGCAATCGCGGTTTGAAAAATATAAAAAGCAACATTTTAGCTAAAGACTTATTTATGAAAGCCAGCAATAAAATATTGATCATAACCCTGCTGCTTATTGTTTTTGTCGGGGCGGCGGTCCATTTCACCCTTTATGGAAGATATAAATCGGGCCGGATCACCACGGAAGAACAGATGAAAAAGGAACTGTTTGATTCGCATGCCCTGCCTGAATTCCGGCATGTTCGCCTGGAAGGCCTCCTCAACCTCCGGATCCTTACCGCGGACAAGCCCAGGCTGGAAGTCAGTAAGCGGGTAAAGGACCAGGTCCATTTTGAAATTCAATCCGACAGCCTGTTTGTTTGGGGAGATACCGCGGCATACCCTGCCAGCAAAAGAATTTACGGTCCCATTGAGGAGGACCAGGAAACCGATCTCTATCTGCCGCCGGGAATATCCATAGAAGCCGCCTCTTGCATTATACAGGTGTCCGGCTCCCGGGATCCCGCAGCCGCACCGGATTACCAGTTTCATGTTTCCAGTACAAGGTTGCAGTTCGGAGAATTTACATTCCTGGACAGCCTCCCCCATTATTTTAGAAGAGTTCAGATCCGCGCCGAAAGGCAGAGCGAAATACGGTTCACAAAAAATATAGATTCTTTGCATGCGGAGCTTTTTCATTCATCCCTGCTGGATGCAGATGGCCGCCTGGCTCATCTGGACCTTCAGGCCAATGATTTCTCCACTGTTTCGTTAAGCGGACCGGATCTGCAATTCATCCTTCCGGGGAAAAATAAATAAAGTCAATTCTAAAACTATGCAACTCGTCATCAAAGCGTTGTCGAAGACTTATCCCAATGGGGTAAAAGCGGTAAAGAATGTATCCCTTACCCTGGAGCACGGCATGTTTGGTTTACTTGGCCCGAATGGTGCAGGAAAATCTTCCCTGATGAGAACCATTGCCACGCTACAGGAGGCCGATGAGGGCAGTATTTTTTTGGATGAATTGAATGTGCTAAAGCAAAAAAAGGAATTAAGGCAGTTGCTGGGATATTTGCCCCAGGAGTTTGGCGTTTACCCCAGAATATCTGCCATACAGATGCTCGACCATATAGCCCGTTTAAAGGGTGTCGGCCATGCGGGGCAAAGAAAGGAACTGGTGGAGGCTTTGCTGGAAAATGTGAATTTATACAGTCATAGAAACAAGCGCCTCGGCACTTATTCGGGCGGCATGAAACAACGTTTCGGTATTGCCCAGGCCCTCATTGGGAATCCCAAACTCATTATTGTGGATGAGCCCACCGCCGGCCTGGATCCTGCAGAACGAAACCGTTTTTATAATCTGTTAAGTTTACTGGGGGAAAATACCATTGTGATCCTTTCCACGCACATCGTGGAAGATGTGAGCACGCTCTGCTCCAGGTTTGCCATCATCAATGAAGGGGAAGTTTTATATACAGGCACACCTGACGAGGCGATAGATGAAATGACCGGCAAAGTATTCGGCAGGTCCATTGCGAAAAATGAGTTGCTCAAATATAAGGCGACCCACCAGGTGATATCCACGCAGCTAAAATCCGGAGAACTCTATATCCGGGTCTTCTGTGATGCTGACCCGGTCGGTGGATTTACACGCCTTGTTCCCAACCTGGAGGATGTTTATTTCAGGAATGTGGGGGAAAAAGCATCCGTAAGCGATTTTTAAATTACCGGATCAAATCAGCACACAAAATGGAAAAAGAATTTCATTCCCGGATGGGAGAACAGGTTTCCAGGGGCGGAAAGGGAGCAGGTGGCGCGGTCAATGCGTTCGGAAATATATTTTTATTCGAAATCAAATACCGGCTCAGAAG
>DASRLM010000275.1:0-11631 GCA_035648455.1 Puia sp.
AGACAGGCTGATATCCGTCGTGCGGTTTATTCAAAAAGCCTTTCAGCGCCGCCTGCACAGGCAATATCTTTTTTATACCGTCGGGCGTTTGCTTTCTGTTTTCATATGGATCTATGTGGTCTTTAATTTATTGTGGGGACTTAACTACGACAGGCCCGGCATCGCTCAGCAAATGCATCTGGAATCCGTACCGTATTCCACGGACGAACTGAAGACCTTAATGGGCGCCATCGTGTTCCGTATAAATGAACTGGATTCGGTATCCAGGATCCGGCGGATGAAGCTGAACCGGAAAGGCAATCTGTTTAACGAATCGGCCATGGCCTACCGGCATTATTCGGCGCACAACGATGCGTTTTATTACGGTAGTCCTTCGGTAAAGCCGTCTTTGTACAGCTACCTGGGAAATTATTTCGGGTTCAGCGGTTATTACAATCCTTTTACCGGAGAGGCCCAGGTGAATACCACTGTTCCGGTTTTCACGCAGCCTTTCGCTACCTGTCATGAGATCGGCCATCAGCTCGGTTATGCCAAAGAAGAAGAAGCTAATTTTGCAGGTTATCTTACGGCAAAATCATCATCGGATCCTGCCTTCCGGTATTCGGTATACCTGGACCTGTACCTGTACGCGGGCACGGAGTTGTACGTCCGGGATTCCACTTCGTTTATCCCTTACCGTGAATCCTTAAAGCCGGACGTGCGCCAGGACCTGCGGGATCTGAAAGCATTTTATAAAAAATACGAAAACCCTTTTGAACCCATCATCCGGAGGCTATATGGCGATTACCTGAAAGCCAACCGGCAGCCGCAGGGCATGAATTCGTATGACGAAGTGGTTGGGCTCAGTATTGCCTATTATAAAAAATTCGGCCGGAACGCTTTTTAAAATTTGTTCTTCCACATCATGCTTTCCACGGGTTTGTTTCTCTGCCCGCTGTATTTCGCATCTTTTTTCTCGTTGTATTTCACTTCAATTTCCCCCAGCACCGGAAAATAAATCAGCTGCCCGATGGGCATACCGGCATAGATGCGAACCGGTTGCTTAACCGATATTTCCAGGGTCCAGTTCCCGCAAAACCCCACGTCGCCTTTTCCTGCCGTGGCATGGATATCAATACCCAGCCTCCCCGTGGAAGACTTCCCTTCCAGGAAGGGCACGTGTTCGTGTGTTTCCGTATATTCTTCCGTAACCCCTAAGTAAAAAATATGCGGATAAAGCACGAATCCTTCCGGCGGAATTTCAAAATATTCTATCTCGTTGTGTTTTTTGGCATCCAGAATATGTTCCCGGTAAGTGGCCAGCCACCTGCCGAGATGAACGTCATACGAGTTGCTGCCCAGGCAGCTGCGGTCGTACGGTTCAATTTTAATACTGCCTTTTCCGATTTCCTCCAGGATGCGCTTGTCAGATAATATCATTGGGTTTGACGGTTTATTTGTTTATTTGTTCCGGTCTTCCGCCTGCAACGGAATGCAGGCGAATTTCGCGATAAGCTTTTTTGGGATGCCCTTATTTTATCAACATAATATCAACGAATCTACGAAGCTGGCCATCTGGCACATCGCGGAGGACGAATCTTTTTTTTTAAAAAGGGTACCCTTAAAAAGAGATGTGTCCCATCCGTTGAAGCGGCTCCAGCACCTGGCCGGCCGATATCTGCTCACTGAATTGTTCCCGGATTTTCCGCTTTCCGAAATCCTGGTGGCCGATACGCGAAAACCTTATCTGCCCGATGAAAAATACCATTTTTCCATATCCCACTGCGGGTCTTATGCGGCGGCCATCGTGAGCAGCCGGTACCGGGTGGGCATTGACGTGGAATTTGCAGGTCCGGGCATTGAGCGTATCCGGGAAAAATTCTTGTCCGAAAATGAAATGGCAGTCGCCTTCGATGGTCTGGACCGCTCCGGACACCGGCTGCGTCAGCTTACACTGCTTTGGTCGGCCAAGGAATCCATTTTTAAGTGGTACAGCCTGGGCGGCGTGAATTTCCGCCAGCATATCCAATGGACCGAGCCCTATTTTATCCGGACCGGCGAGAACCTGGGGAAGCTGAGCTTTGCGTTCCGAAAGGAGGGGGATCAGCCTCTGGCCGTTTATTATAAGCTGTTTAGCGATCTGGTGCTGAGTTTTGTGTATTCAAATAAATAAATCCTGAGGTGACTGTACAATGTGATAGAGTCTACTCAATCCCCAGGATCTCATCGCTTTCGTCCAGCAGGTCCATGCTGATGGAGTCCTGCCCCGCAATGCCTTCCACGGAGCCTTTGATGTGGGCTGCATTCAGCAATACTTTTTCCAGTTGTTTTTCCCTGGCTTTCCATAATTTTTCCATCGTATCCCGTTCCCGCTGAATGGACATTTTCATGGAAGAAAATCCTTCTCGGATGGCTTTCCATTGTTCACTGAATTCGGTGCCGGTCAGGTAATCGTACAGCAGTTGCATTTTATCCCCTTTGTTCTGTTGCGTCCTGGCAGCCTGGAAGATCCGGATGATACCGTCCCGCAATACCATGGAAAGGGCTTTTACTTCAGAAAAACTGCATATCCAAACGCCATTTTTCTCCCCAAAGCATTCCATGTCCCTGGGCATTACGCGGGTTACCAGCACCGCGAGGTGTGCACCCTGCTGCCGCATATCGTGCTTTAGTTTATCCACCCAGTCGGCTTCGAAATTCTTTGTTCTCTTGCTTTCATAAATAATTTTTCCGCATTCCTGTCCGACCTGGTTTCTAACCGTGAGCGTGCAATCGGCGCCACGCACTCCTTTGCCGACCGCAGCCACCAGATCGAATGGGAAAGATGACTGTAGCAGGGTTTCGAGTGCCAGCTCCTGCACTTCCCCCTGTAGTTGCATGGAACCCTGTTCTGCTTTCCGCTGCAATTCCTCAATGAGTTTTTTCTGGTCGTCGAGCTGTTTCTCTTTTTCTTTGAGACGAAGCTGGTGTTCCGTTTCTTTGGCGGCCGTTTTCTGTTCTTCGATGTTCCGGATCTCGCCTGCGATTTTTTCCCGCTCCTCCTGCAATTTCCTTTGCACGGAAAGTTCCAGTTCGGCTTCCTTATTCTTCAGCTCCTGTTCTTTTTGCAGGAATTCAAGTTCTTTTTGTCTCGCCAGTTTCAGTTTTTCCTGCGTATCGGCATTGGATTGCTGAAGCATGGTCAGCCGGTTTTCAAAATCATGGCTGATGGTCTTCCGCAGATTTTCTTCCAGGGATTGCCCGAGCAATTTTTTTTCATCGTTCCATTTCTTATTGAAAAGATCCTGTTGTTGCTGAAGTTGTTTGGACAGATCGGCGGACTTCTGCTGAAATTCTTCTTCTTTTTTGCGGGTGAATGAGATCATTTGTTCCCGCAGATCTTTTTTGTATTGCTCAGACACAGCTTCTTCCATCGCAAATTCATGCTGACAATTCGGACACTTGATGGTGGACATTATGCTGTTTTTCGGTAAAGTTAATGAATGAATTGTTGATGGTATATGGTATATGGTTGATGGATTTCAGAGGCGAATTCGCAATAAAGATCTGTCAACCATCAACTGTCAACCGTCAACTCTTTCTTCAGTATCTTTAAAGAACAATCAACATATATGAAATATATCTTCATCATCGCATGGATATTTTTTTCATTGCCCTGCATCTCCCAGCAAACCCAGAAACCCCCGTTGCATGCAAAACACTGGATGGCCATCACGGGAAAACCGCTGGGTGCTGAAGCGGGTGCCCAGATCTTTCAGCGTGGCGGCAATGCCGTGGATGCAGCCTGCGCCATGCTGGCTTCCGTTTGCACGATGTGGGATGTGCTGAGCTGGGGTGGCGAAACGCAGGCCATCATTTATAATCCCAAAACAAAAAAAGTGATTTCCCTGGATGCACTGGGTTTTGCGCCGGGAGCAGCCACTGTTGCATTTTATAAAAGCAAGGGCTATTATTTTCCACCGGAATATGGACCGTTGGCGGCTGTAACACCCGGCACACCCGGAGGATTATGTTATATGCTGGCAGAATACGGAACGATGAGTCTGAAAGAAGTGCTGGCGCCTGCCATGCAGCTGGCTGCCGGATACCCGATAGAGGCGCAGACTGCCAACAGCATCCAGTCGCATCTGAGCCAAATCAGGGAATGGCCCTACAGTAGTAAAATATTCATCACCCATCCGGGAGAAAAACGCGAGGCCCCGGAGGCGGGAGAAATTTTTGTTCAGAAAGACCTGCTCGCCACACTCACCAAAATGGTGGAAGCGGAACAGGATGCACTGAAGAAAAAGAAATCGCGCAAAGAAGCCATCTATGCCGGTTACAACCGATTTTATACAGGGGATATTGCCCGGGAATTCGTCCGCGGCTGTAAGGAACAGGGCGGGCTGATCAGTATGGAAGATCTTGCCCGCTGGAAACCACTGGAAGAGGAGCCGCTGCACGTGAACTACAAAGGCATTGACGTGTACAAACTGCAGCAATGGAGCCAGGGACCTGCGCTGCTGCAAAGCCTGAATATCCTGGAAAATTTTAACCTGAAGAACATGGGCTACAACAGTTCACGGTATATACATACGTTGTATCAGACCATGAACCTGGCTTATGCTGACCGGGATTTTTATTATGGAGATCCTTATTTCGCTCCTGAGGAACCTATGCAGGGATTGCTGAACAAGGAATATGCAAAGGAAAGGGCCAAACTGATCCGGTATGATCAAAATGATCCCGCAGCAGCACCCGGTGATCCTTATCCCTTCGAAGGGAAAATCAATCCTTACACCGATTTACTGAAAAAACGATTTGGGCCTGGCTGGGGAAGCGTTGCCGGATCATTAAATACTTCCGATCAGATATCAAAAATCGGCCGGGCTGAAGTCCGTCAACCGTCAACCGTCATCGGTCAACCAAAGGGGCTAACCGCAAACAACGAAGCCCTCTACCAGGACCGCCTCTGGCGCGGTACAACGTCTATTGAAGCCTGTGATGAAGAAGGCTGGGTTGTATCTGTTACACCCAGCGGCGGGTGGGTTCCGGCCTGCATTGCCGGAAATACCGGTGTAGGCATGAGCCAGCGCATGCAAAGTTTTGTTCTGGATTCCACGATAGATCCTTTTAACGTCATGGAACCCTATAAAAAACCACGGGTAACACTTACGCCCACCCTGGCCATGAAAGACGGAAAGCCATTCCTTTCCTGCGCCGTTCAGGGCGGAGATACGCAGGATCAAAATCAGCTTCAGTTTTTTCTGAATATGGTAGAATTTGGTATGACGGTACAGGAAGCAACAGAAGCCGCCAATTTCAATACAGATCAGTTATGGCTTTCACTTGGCGGAGATAAACTGGAGGACCGAAAACCACATCCCGGATCAATCTGGCTGAACAGCAACACCCCGGTCCAGACACGAAAGGAATTAAAAGGACTTGGTTATAAAATGACTTTTGCCGATCGCACCAGCGGCCCGATCAATGCCATTTACTACGATTGGAAACACAACAGCTTCTGGGGAGGCAGCAGTAATTTTGGAGAAGATTATGGGATAGGGTGGTAGAAAGGGTTGACAGTTGACGGACTTCAGTCGCGGATTGGCACATAAGCCGGTCATCCGTCAACAAAACTAATTTTTAAGCTTAAAATTAAAAATCAGCGTGCCCACCGATTCATCAGATCCGGTATTAAACTTGATCTGACGGGCCTTGCGAAGGGCAATCGCCTTCATGGACGCATCGGCTGTAGTGGAACCGCGGGGTTGGTAATCGGCACTGACAACATTCCCGCTGGCATCTACATGGATATCGACAGCCACTTTGGCGTTGTCGTTAAATTCATCGGTAAAAGAAGGAAGGCTGCGCCAGGATCTTCCCTGCAGGCCCCTTAAAATAGCTACGCCGGAACCATTGCCGCCGCCTTTATAATTGGTGGAACTTGGATCTCCGCCGGGTGCTCCCTGGTCGCCTCTTCCACCGGCAATACCCTGATTTCCGCCGGGTTTATAATGATCGGCGTCGTTCCCGCCATTGCCGGTTCCGTTCACGCCCTGGAATACCGCTTTCGGCCTGGGTGGTTTTGGCGTGGGGTCAGTGACGATCGCTTTTGTTTTACGGGGTGTTTTTATCGCGAGATCCTTGTCCGGAATCTTAGTCGCTTCGGGTTTGGTAACCGGAGGTTGTTTAACTACGGGAACATCCTTATCGGGATTCTGATCGTCGGTCTCCACACTTTTCAAAGCCTCTTTTACCGCAGCCGGCGCTTTAGGAGGCGTATATTTTGGCTGATCCTTTGCAGCTGGATCTCCGGGCAGATAGGGCTGGTCATTTCCCAGCCCCTGGTCACTGTTACCCAGGTTTACTTCCAGGCCTTCTTCCACCGGCAGCGGTGGATTAAAAGGGAGCGTCCAGGATACCAGGAAAAATAAAAGGAAAAGGCTCAGGGTGATCAGAAAAGTATACAGGAATGCGAGCCGGTTTTTACGGGCCTCAAAGGCTTTGTATGGATCAGGCTGCATCACGGTACGAAGTTAATTCAAACCTTTGTGAATAACCGCGCGGGTTTCCTGGTCAAGATGCAAAATCTTTTTCAAAATTTCCCCGGATGCGCTCCATGGGCGGATTGAAATAACCAAATTTTAACAGCGGGAATTCTGCTTTCAAAAGATCCATGAGGTTGCGGATGCCCATGGCTTCCCCGGTGTCTGCACGGCCAATCTTTCCCAGGTACCAGTCTGGGTCGATATTAAAATTCCGCCACTGGATCATGGTCAGATCCGTGGTCCGGATAAGATCCCTCAGCGCCTCATATTCTTCCTGGCTGTCCGTCATCCCCGGAAATACGAAATAATTGATGGATGCCCATCCCCCGGAGCGGCGCATTACGCGCAGACTTTCCACGATGTCCTCAAATACATAATTGTTCGGCCGGTAATACGCTTCATAGATGTGCTTCCGCGCGGAATTCATGCTCACCCGGATGGAATTCAATCCCGCTTCGCACAATGCGGCAACCGAGGCGGGTTTGGACCCATTGGTATTGATGTTAATGCTGCCCCTGCCGGTATGTTTCCGTATTTCGAGAATGGCTTCGCGGATGGTTTCCCACATCAGCAGGGGTTCTCCTTCACAGCCCTGACCAAAACTAACGATCGGAAAGGGCGCCGACTGCAAATGGGGAACCGTGAATTCAACGATCTCTTCTGCCGTGGGCCGGAACGTGAGCCTGTCCTGTGTGGAATGAATGGTTTCCTCCTGCGGCTGAAAAGAAATGCATCCTATGCAATTGGCATTGCAGCCAGGGGACACCGGCACCGGGCATTCCCAGCGGCCCAAAGAAAAATTGCGGGCAGCGGGACAATGATAAGTCATACAGCAATTCTCCATCAGGTGTTTCACGAGCCGGTTATGCGGGTAGGCCTTCAATAAATTTCCCGCGCCTTCTTCGATCTGATTTTCCCGGTATCCCACCGATTCCTGACGGATATCCTGTTCGATACGCACGGCCGGAACATAAAACCGGTCCTGCTGCCAACCGGCGGCGGTATAACAAAAAAGCGGCAGGGTAGGAGCCCCGGGATTGGTTTCGTAAGCCGCCAGGTATAGCCCCGTATGAGCCGGTGGAATGAATGCGGCAACGGCCCATCCTTTTTCACACAGCCGCATGTCGCCGGTCTCCACATCCAGTCCGATACCGCGACGCCCGGGAAGTTCATACAAGGAACCGCCTTCGGGAAGCAGAATCCAGTCCGCTTCATCCACCGGCAGCGCATCCCAGCCGCTGCGGCCGGTTGCATACAGGGAAATATCTTCGAAGATATTTCCCTCGCCGTCTGAATAAAGCAGGAATGGAGAAATCATGGGTCAAATTTACTGTTTAATATTGGCAGCGGAGAGGATGACGGTTGACGGATGACAGTTGACCGACTTTAGGTGTTAATTCGCAACAGATATCCGTCATCCGTCATCCGTCATCCGTCATCCGTCATCTTCTCCAACATCCCCCTGCAATATTGATTGAACTCATTTTCATCCGCCTCCGGATCGTCATCATCCAATACGGCTTTCTGGATCAGTTGGTTATTTTTAAAATCCAGGGTGAGCATGCCGTCTTTTAATATCACGGCAGCCAGGGCATTCCAGGAAATCTTTTTTTTGAAGAAGGTATTCATCACAATCCGGTCCGCATTGAATCCGATTTCCAGCGGATATTTCGCCTGACCTTCCAGCAAAGCGAAAAAAATAAAGACGGCGATCATCCATTGAAAAAAAGGCATGCCGACCCAGAAAACGCCCGCAGCCAGCAACCAGTTCCTGAAATACATTTCTTTTCCTTTCCGCGAAGCGGACATATTTATCAAAATGCCGGCCAGCAGAAGGAGCGCCGCCAGGTTCAGGAAATAACTGAAATTCAGGGAACGGATCTGAACAAAAATGAATGCCAGTATGGAAAAAAGAAGCAGTAAAAAACTCGCAAGGTCGGTCCGGCGCGCATTTTCCCGTTTGAGTGAGACTACATAGTCGTAGCGCATTCGGCCACTTTAGGAGTTACGGGCATAGGATTGGACGCCATCAGCATATTGCAAAGCTTCCACAGGATGCGTGCGCCCACATTGGCATCAACACTGCTTTCGCCGACGGCAATTTCATCCAGGTCGAAGCCGATGAACCGCCGGCCGCTTTCGATGATTTTTTTAACGAGGTAAATGACCTGCTCCACTTCCAGCCCGCCATTGACCGGCGTGCCGGTATGGGGACATAATTTTGGATCCAGTCCGTCCACATCGAAAGATATATACACACAGGAAGGTAGTTCCCGTACAATTCCATCTACTATGGATTGCCAGGTCTGGCCTTCGTACAGTCTTTCCTTGATATCCTTATCGAAATAAGCAACCACGCGGTTGTTGCTGTTGCGGATGAAATTCCATTCTTCTTCACTGTAGTCCCGAACGCCGATCTGAACGAGGCGGGTGATTTGGGGAATGTCCGTAAGCGCATTGTACATGACACTGGCGTGACTGTGGTTAAAATTTTCGAAAGCTTTACGCAGGTCGCAATGGGCGTCGATCTGCAAAACGGCAAAATCGCCGTATTTTTCGGCGATGGCCTTCATGTAGCCCAGTGGAACACTGTGATCCCCACCCAGCAAAACCACCAGTTTATCCTGGTTCAACAGGTTAGCGGTTTGTTCGTACACCCATTTGTTCAGGTTGACGCCACCCTCGTTGATTTCCTTAAGGGACTTGCACATGAAATTATTCTTCTCCACCTGCTCTCCTTTGGAGGTATAATCGATATAGAGTTCGGCCTCTTTGCGGAGGTAATCACTCTTCATCAGGATCTTTCGGTCAGCGCGTCGCATGAAAATGCCCTGTTTCCAGGCATTTCCGCTTTCCGGATCGAACAGATCCACCTGCATGCTGGCATTGAAAATATGCTCTCCGCAACGCGAAGTTCCGGAGCCATAACTCACGGTTACTTCCCAGGGTACCGGTAAAATGATGAGGCGGGCGTCTTCTTCTGTAAAGGGGAGGCCAAAAATGCCGTTATTTGGATTACTTGCGATATTTGAATCGAAGCTGGATAGGTTTGTCATTGTTTCTACTCTGTATCTTTTAAAACGGCTGGCAAAGTTAGTGCAGTATGTGGTACGGGCAAAAGATTATGTTTCCTGCCAAAACGGTCATAAAATTACACCTCCGAATGCGTTTTTGGGGTAACTTTGCGGCTCATGAAGCGCCTCCACATCATCCTGCTCGTTTTTATCGCCATCGCCATCGGCCTGCTGGTGAGTTTTATGGGAAATCTCTCCACTTATGAAACCATAGCCTCTGCCCGTCAGAAAGCGGGTAAAAGTGTGACCATCATTGCCAAACTCGACAACAGCCAGCCCATTGAGTACAATCCGGTAAAGGATCCGAACTATCTCAGTTTTCACATTCAGGATACACTGGGTAACCGCACCAAAGTCATTTATCATTTTGGGAAACCATATG
Organism: Puia sp.; assembly: GCA_035648455.1. Lineage (GTDB taxonomy): Bacteria > Bacteroidota > Bacteroidia > Chitinophagales > Chitinophagaceae > Puia. The sequence continues at coordinate 9,966 of DASRLM010000275.1, forward strand.
ATATGGAAAAAGCAGAACGGATCGTGCTGAAAGGCAAAATGAATGAAAGCGGGGATGTTTTTGAAATTGCCCAAAAGGACGGAATTCTGATCAAGTGTCCTTCCAAATACAAAGACGATCCGGAGACTGCCAAAAAGAATCTCAGTCAAACACAATAGCTCATCATGGATTATGTAGGTGAACACCTGCTGCCCGGAAAGCTGGGTCAGTTTTTTGTTGTACTTTCTTTCGCCGCCTCTTTTGTTGCAACGATTTCCTTTTTCAAATCCGCCAATGCAAAAAGTCTGGATGACCAGGCCTCCTGGAAAAAGATGGGCCGGCTTGCCTTCTGGGTAAATACCCTGTCCGTTTTCATCGTTTTCGCCACCATATATTATATCGTCCGGCAACATTATTTTGAATACAATTTTGCCTGGGAGCATTCCGGGAAAAAACTGGATCCCAAATACATGCTGGCCTGTATCTGGGAGGCCCAGGAAGGCAGTTTTTTATTGTGGATGATGTGGCACGGCGTGCTGGGCATTATCCTGATGTTCAAAGCGCGTCAGTGGGAAGCGCCGGTGCTCACCATAATTAGTTTTGCACAGTTTTGCCTGGCCACAATGATCCTGGGTGTTTATGTGTTCGGGCATCAGATCGGCCACAGTCCGTTCATGCTCGTCAGGCAGTTGTTTCAGGAAGCTCCGATCTTCCAGCGCGCTGATTATTTATCCATTCCGCAGATGCAGGATGGACAGAGCCTGAATGCCCTGCTCCAGAATTACTGGATGGTGATCCATCCTCCGATACTTTTTCTCGGATTTGCCTCCACCATCATACCCTTTGCCTTTGCCGTTTCGGGCCTGTGGAAGAAACAATATGGCGGCTGGACCAAGGCGGCCCTTCCCTGGACCCTTTTTTCAGGCGCTATGCTGATCACTGGCATCATGATGGGTGCGGCCTGGGCCTATGAATCGCTTACGTTTGGGGGATACTGGGCCTGGGATCCGGTGGAGAATGCATCGCTCGTGCCCTGGCTGGTGCTGGTGGCGGGATTGCACACGCAGGTGGTTTACAATGCCACGGGTCATTCCCTGAGGGCCACCCATTTGTTTCTGATCCTCGAATACATTCTCGTGCTGTATTCCACTTTCCTTACCCGCAGTGGGATACTGGGTGATACGTCCGTGCACGCCTTTGTCGGATCCGGTATGGACCTGCAACTCGTTTTGTTCATCCTGGTTTTCTTTATTCCGGCCCTTGTTCTGTATATCATCAACTACAATAAGATTCCGCATATAAAAAAAGAAGAAAATATCTGGTCGCGCGAGTTCTGGATGTTCATCGGTTCCCTCGTCATCTTTTTATCGTCTATTTTTATTTGTGTGGCCACATCGCTGCCCGTGATCAATAAAGTCTTCGGAACCAACTGGACAACCGGAGAGGATCCCAAATTTTCATATAACCGGATTGAAATCTTCATTGCCATTATATTGGGTGTTCTGACCGCCGGGGGGCAATACCTGAAATATAAAAACACACCTAAAAATCTCCTGTGGAAGAAAATCTGGCCGGTTACGGCCATTGCCCTGGTGATTTCAGTGCTGATCAGTTTGTTTGGTGGAATACATTACGATCAGTACGGAACCGGATTCCTGGCCGCCATACACCTGGCGCTGTTTGCCGG
>DASRLM010000276.1:0-2116 GCA_035648455.1 Puia sp.
CCCTGAATCTGCAAAGGATACTGTCTTTTAAACATCTGCCGGATCGCGCCATGGGCTCCCTGATCCTGCTGGTAAATATTCTGATCATCTCTTCCTTATGCCTGATTCCGGCGCAACCGGTTCCGTTATTAGGTTTGGAGATCCTGTTCCTCGGCGCTGCGGCCTGGGGCGTGCTTAGCAGAAAAGATATGGCCAATTACAAAGGACTGGATCCGGCGTACAAATCAAAATATATTAAAATTCTGGTCTTTACGCAAGCCGCTATACTGCCTTATCTGATCGCGGGAATTCTGTTATTGAACAACCGGGAAGCGGGGGTTGTACTTTCTTATTCCGGGCATTACATTTTCTTTCTTTAAATCTCTGGCAGATGCATGGGTACTGCTTGTAGAGATAAACCGTTAGGTATAAATATTATAAATGCCCCACGCAATTGACTTCGAAACAGGATCTTTAGTTTCAGCTGATGGTACAAAGATCGGCTACCGCAAACTGGGCAGCGGCCCTGGATTGATCCTCGTCCATGGTGGCATTCAGGCCGCTCAAAATTTTATGCGGCTGGGAAAGGCTTTGTCTGATAAATATACGGTCTACATTCCAGACCGGCGCGGAAGAGCCACGAGCGGAGGCGTGGATACCGGAATCGGACTGGCGGCGGAATGCGGAGACATCAGGAGCCTGGTTCGTGAAACGAATGCACAAAACATGTTTGGCCTCAGTTCCGGAGCGATCATTTCACTGGCAACGGCGATTGCGGAACCGGGTTTGAAAAAACTGGCTTTGTATGAACCGCCCTTACCCATCGGGGGGATCGATCAGACGGAGTGGAACAATAAATATAAAAAGGCGGTAGAAGAAGCTAACTGGGGACGGGCGTTTTTTACTGTCATCAAGGGGACTGCCGACAGCTCAGCTTTGGCCCGGATCCCGGGTTTTATCCTGGTTCCCCTATTGAACGTTATGATAGATCGCCAGGAAAAGAAAAGCAAACCGGGAGAGGCATCGCTGAAGCAGTTGATCCGAGCGTTCCGTTATGATCAGCAGATCGTTCTGGACGCGCAAAATATTCTTGAAAAGAGCCATCTTATAAAATCCGATGTTTTATTAATGGGCGGTTCCAAAAGCCAGGCATTCTTAAAGATGGCACTGGATCAACTACAGGCAGCCTTACCCATGGCGACGCGGAAGGAATTTGCGGGTTTTGGGCATATTGAAGCAGACAATTCCGGCCGGCCAGAGATTATCGCGAAAGAATTAATGAGATTTTTTGGCTGATCGCAGCGGGCAGATATTATGCGGTCTCTCCTATCCGGAATAAATGGTATCAATAATATGAACCGTCGGGCTCTCCTTTTTCATTTCGTTTTCAATCTGGTCAAAGCTGCCCCTGGGGAGACTGATCTTAATTTGACCGTCTTTCAGATAGTGCAGAAAATCGCAAACATCCTGGAGGGAAGAAAAATCATGAGACGACATGATGATGGTCTTATCGAGACTTTTTAACTTCATCAGGATTTCTTTGATGATCATATTACTCGAAATATCCACGCCATTAAAAGGCTCGTCAAGAATAAATACTTCATTTTTCTGAAGGAGCAGACCGGTTATCGCCAGCTTTTTTTGCATACCCGTTGAATAGGTTTCTGCGTATTGATCCAATGGCAGACCGAAAAGATTGAATTCACTGATATCTTTTACCCGGACGCTCCTGGCATTGCAAAGCAGTTGCAGATATTCATAACCCGTCATATTGGAAAAAAAGTGCGGAGCGGTCGGCAGGTAGCCGGTCTCATTTTTTAATATTCCTCCGTCATACTCTACTTCGCCTTCGTAATATTCCAGGCCCGGTATACATTTAAATAAGGTCGTTTTCCCCGCCCCGTTTTCTCCCACTACACCGTGTATTTCGCCCTTGCCGATAGATAAATGGATTCCTTTCAGGATCAGGTGATTCTCGTAACTCTTTGAGCTATCAGATAATGCCCTTTGAAAAGCAGAAAAATGCTAAAGGGAACTGCGGCAAACAGATTTTCAAGTAATCTGAGTTTTCTGTAGGCGACCGGTGGAAAAATGGATTTTAAAAACAGGTTACGATCCTTTTCACCAAAAGTATATA
>DASRLM010000277.1:0-5964 GCA_035648455.1 Puia sp.
CTTTCGATGACGGACCGGATCCGGTATACACGCCGCAAATACTGGATATCCTCAGTCGCGAAAAAGTGCCTGCCGCTTTTTTTCTGGTCGGCATCAACGCAGAAAATAACATCCCGCTGGTAAAAAGGATTTATAATGAAGGACACGAGATCGGCAATCACACTTTCACCCATCCGAATATTGCCAAAGTAAGCCGCAAGCGCGCCGTTATTGAAATGGACGCCACCCGTTTGCTGATCGAATGCATCACGGGACATTCCACGATATTGTTCAGGGCCCCCTATAACGCCGATTTTGAACCGCAAAAAGCAGAGGAGCTGATTCCGGTGGCTATAGCGCGCCAGAAAAATTACCTGGACATCGGGGAATCTATTGATCCGCTGGACTGGGTGCCGGGCACTTCGGCGGATTCCATTGTGGCCCGGGTAATCCGGGGCAAGGAAGAAATGACGCGTCAAAACCTGAGCGGGAACATCATCCTGCTGCACGATGCCGGCGGAGACGGACGGGCCGCCACCGTGGAGGCGCTTCCGCGGATCATTCATTATTTTAAGGAGCGCGGTTATACGTTTACCACGATCGCCGATTTACTGGGTAAGAAAAAAGAGGACCTGATGCCACCGGTACCCAGGGGCAGCGGGTATTATCTGCTTCAGTTAAATTATCTGGTGGCCGTGACTGCTTACCTGAGCAGTCATTTGCTGGCTTCTCTCTTCATCCTGTTCATCATCCTTTCTCTTCTGCGCATATTGTTCATGGCCGTGATCGCCAGCAAACAGCACCGCTGGGAAAAAGACTTTGGGCTTAAACCATTCTGGTCGCCCGATGGCAGCGATGCGCCCCTGGTCAGCATCATCGTGCCTGCTTTTGATGAAGAAGTGAATGCCGTGAGTTCGGTACAGAACCTGCTGATGGCCGACTATCCGCATTATGAAATCATTTTTGTGGACGATGGAAGCAAGGACGACACCTACCGGAAAGTGATGCAGGCATTCAGGGATAATGCCCGGGTGCGCATATTCACCAAACCCAATGGGGGCAAGGCATCAGCATTAAATTTTGGCATCATGCAATCCACGGCGGAACTGCTGATCTGTATCGATGCCGACACGAAACTGTTGCCGGATGCGGTTTCCAAACTGGTCATGCATTTTGGCCCGGTGGAATATCCGAACGGCAAAAAAGTAGGCGCCGTGGCCGGGAACGTAAAAGTGGGCAATAAAGTAAACCTGCTTACCCGCTGGCAGTCCATTGAATACATCAGCAGCCAGAATTTCGACCGGAAAGCTTTTGCCTATGTGAATGCCATCACGGTAGTGCCGGGCGCCATCGGGGCATTCCGAAAATCGGCCGTTGAAGAAGCCGGCGGATTCACGACCGATACGCTGGCGGAAGACTGCGATCTGACCATCCGGCTGCTCCGTTGCAATTACCTGGTACAGAACGAAGGAAGGGCCATTGCCCTGACCGAATCTCCGGAAACCCTGAAAATGTTCATCAAACAACGGTTCCGCTGGAGTTTTGGGGTGATGCAAACATTCTGGAAAAACCGCGATATGCTCTTCAGTACCAGCAACCCCTCTCTCGGCTGGATTGCCTTACCGAATATTCTCCTTTTTCAATACATCATACCAGCGATCATTCCCCTGGCCGATTTTTTAATGCTGGTGGGCTTGCTTACCGGCAATGCCGCCCGGATCGGCACCTATTACCTGATCTTCATGCTGGTGGACGTGGCCGTGGCCATACTGGCTTTCAGCTTTGAAAAAGAAAACATCGCGAAACTGCTTTGGCTGATCCCCCAAAGGCTGGTCTGGCGCTGGCTGATGTGGTACGTGCTTTTTAAATCGTTCCGCCGGGCCATCAAGGGAGAGCTGCAAAACTGGGGCGTTTTGAAGCGGACGGGAAATGTTTCAATGGACAATTGAACAATTGACAATAGACAAGGGACAATGGACAATGAAAAAAGCATTGCCAACTGCCAATTGTCAACTGTCCATTGATTGCACTTTTTGCATTAATTTCGGGCTTCCTTAATCTTAAATTATCCAGTTTTATGGCTGAAGTTATTTTAATGCCCCGGCTCAGTGATACCATGACGGAAGGAGTGATTGCCGCCTGGCATAAAAAAGTTGGGGATACAGTAAAAAAAGGCGACCTGCTGGCAGAAGTTGAAACCGATAAAGCCACTATGGATCTGGAGAGTTATAAGGACGGAACCCTGCTTTTTACCGGTACGGATAAAGGCGGGAAAGTGCAGGTAAATGAGCTGCTCGCCATCATAGGAAAACCCGGAGAAGACATCAGTTCACTGGTTAAAGGAGGCGCTGCCAAACCGGCTGCAAATGCTTCCGATGCGGTTGCATCAAAACCGGTTTCAAATGCTTCCGCACCCGCACCAGCCGCATCAAAACCGGCAGTTGCACCAGCTCCGGAAAAAAGTTCAGCGGCTCCGGCCCCTGGCCAGACTGCACCTGCAATTGATCTCAACAGCATTCAGGAAGTAATCCTGATGCCGCGTTTGAGCGATACGATGACGGAGGGGGTTATTGCCGACTGGCACAAAAAAGTTGGCGACAACGTAAAGAAAGGGGATATCCTCGCCGATATAGAAACCGATAAGGCAACCATGGAGCTCGAAAGTTATAAGGAGGGCAAATTATTATATACCGGAGCGGAGAAAGGTCAGAAAATTGCCGTGAACGACCTGCTGGCCATCATCGGCGAAGAAGGGAAAGTGAATGTGCAGCAAATTGTGGAAGCGGCTAAAAATAAAGGGAACGCGGCTTCTGTTTCTCCGAAAGAAGAAAAAGCAGCGGCGGAAAATACAGGAACCGCTCCTGCGGAAACACAGCAGCCTTCCCAGAATGGTGATGGCCGGATCAAGGCATCTCCGCTGGCGAAAAAACTGGCTTCTGAAAAAGGCATTGACCTGACCAGGCTGCACGGGAGTGGCGACAATGGCCGCATTGTAAAAAAAGATGTGTCCGATTATCATCCCTCCGAAATGCCGGTAGACGAAACTGCAAAATCTTCCGCTGTCATTACCGGTGCCCCTGCGGGTCAGGTAAGTTTTGATGAGGTACCGGTTTCTCAGATGCGCAGGATCATTGCCAAACGCCTCGCAGAAAGTAAATTTTCGGCGCCGCATTTTTACCTGAATATGTCCGTCGATATGGACAAAGCCGTAGACAGCAGGGCCAAAGTGAACGACGTGTCACCGGTTAAGATATCTTTCAATGATATGGTGCTTAAGGCGGTGGCCGTTGCCCTGAAAAAACATCCCGCCGTCAACAGCAGCTGGCTTGGCGACAAGATCCGGATCAACCACCACGTGAACATCGGTGTGGCCGTGGCCGTGGAAGATGGGTTGCTGGTGCCCGTTGTGCGTTTCGCTGATGGTAAATCTTTGTCGCAAATTGCCACAGAAGTAAAAGATTTTGCACAGCGTGCGAAAACAAAAAAACTGCAACCAGCCGACTGGGAAGGAAGCACATTCACCATATCCAATCTGGGCATGTTTGGCATCGATGATTTTACCGCCATCATCAATCCGCCCGATGCCTGCATACTGGCCATCGGCGCCATACAGCAGGTTCCCGTGGTGAAAAACGGATCCGTGATTCCGGGAAATGTCATGCGGCTCACCCTGAGTTGCGACCATCGTGTGGTGGATGGGGCCACCGGTGCGGCCTTTCTCCAAACACTGAAAGGACTCCTCGAGGAGCCCTTACGAATGCTTATTTAAACCGTCCTAAAGTTAAGTTTACAACACAGCCACTTTGGTCACGCGCTGTTGACCGGCGTGTTCGGCTGTGAGGATATAAATGCCTGACTTATTGCGGGCATTATCCATATTCAGTACCTGAGTACCTGTAGATAAGTTAATCTGTTTTACACCCAGCTTCACCCCATTCATGTCATACAAATTAAACTGGAATACACCGGCCTGTTCCGCGCTGATGCGAAACCGAATATCATTTCCTGCACCGGAATTAATGGTTTCCAGTGTAAAAGAAACAGGCGCGTTGAATGAAATCTGCTGAACCGGTGAATAGATTATTTTTCCATCGAAGGAAACCAGCCCGACCCGGTAACTATAAGTTCCGGCTGCATGATCGATTTTATCAGAATAAATATAGGTATCGGTAGTGCTCTGCTGACCTTTTTTTACCTGGGTGATGGTTTCAAAATCAATTCCATTGGAAGAACGTTCCACCTGCATAAAAGATACATCTCCTTCACCACCCAGTTTCCAGGTCAGATCCGCCCCATTATTATTGGCGCTGGCTTTGAATGAATCAAAAACAACCGGCAGCACCGTAGAACCCGAGATCGAAAGATTATCAAAAACAAACCTGTTCAAACCACCACCACTTGAAACGGTTGCATTGTAACCATATAAACGGAACGTAACGGTAGCAGACAGGTTGGCAAAGGAAGCGTTGAAAGTAACGGGTATGGCCACCACACTGGTAGATAAAGAACCGTTGGAAATATCAGCAGCAAATCCGTCCACACTGGAACGCAGCGCCCAGTTGTTCGGTCCTGAACCGGACACCCCTGTCGTGCTTCTGCGGATAGACAACAGCATGGAAGAAACCGTCAGGCTGTAAGCAGCTGTCGGTGTTACAGAAAATTGCAGATAGGCATTCGGATCAATCGCACCGGCGGGCCATCCGCCTTCTCCATAATATACGGTACCGGCATTATAGGCTCCCAGTGTTATGGCGCTGCCCAAAACAGCATTCGAGGTAGTTGCGTTGGTTGAATTGGTTCCCACCTGGGTATTGTTGAAGTTCCATTGGGCAACCTGTGCCTGCATCAGAAAGGGAATTACGATTCCTGTTAAGGTCAGTCCGCAAATTCTGTTACACATCTTGTTTTTCATAAAAAGGAATTTAAAGCCATCCCCCTAAAGACGAAATCCATACCATTAGGCAAGTAGCTGATAACCAAATCTATATGATAGTCATGATGTCTCTTATCGGGAAGTGTTTCCGGTTGCCGGAGAAAAAGGGCCGCACCGGGGCATATCTCCGGCCGTATTACGCTTAAAGAATTTTAAATTACAGTTTGCCTGTTTATGATCATCTACCGGTCCACCTTTCAATTGCTGAGATTCTCTTTTTCTCTTTTCCTGATGCCCGTTTACTGGTTTGCCCTCAGCCAGCTGTTGCATCCGGATTTTACGCGGGCCCTGCTGATCTTCTTTATCCTGCATTTTTTGCTTTATCCTTCCAGCAACGGATACAACAGTTATATGGACCACGATGAAGGGAGCATTGGCGGACTGAAATCCCCGCCTCCGCCAACGCGTCAGTTATTTTACGTTACGGTGTTCATGGACCTGCTGGCCATACTGCTAAGCATACTCATCAGTCCGTACTTCCTGTTGGGCGCCTTATTGTATATACTGGCCTCCCGGGCCTACAGTTCCAGGCGCATTCGCCTGAAAAAATATCCGGTATGGGGGTATCTGACCGTGGTCATTTTCCAGGGGTCCCTGGTTTTTTTTATGGTATATCATGGTGCGGGTCAGCATTTGAGTTTACAGATCCCGTTGCCGGGAATGATTGCAGCCACCTTACTGATTGGCGGATTTTATCCGCTAACCCAGATCTATCAGCATGAGGCCGACGCCCGGGACGGTGTGCACACCCTGAGTGCCGTATTGGGTTACCGGGGCACTTTCTGTTTCTCCGCCGTAGTGTATTGCATGGCTTTTGCCCAGCTGTTCATGGTGTTCCAGCTTTCCCTGGAAATAAAAGAATTTCTGGTTTTTGCAACCTGTATGATACCCGTTATCGTATATTTTACGTTCTGGGCAGCGGCTGTGTGGCGGAATGCGGCCCGGGCAGATTTTGGGCATACGATGCGGATGAACGTGATCGCTTCCTGCTGTACCAACCTTGGCTTTATTGTTGTATTTCTGATGCATTACCATGACTTCCATTAAAGGAT
>DASRLM010000278.1:0-2761 GCA_035648455.1 Puia sp.
GATCTGAACCTGCTTTATTACGAGAAATAAATACTGCCAGTGCGATCGCATATTGCCGGAATCGATTTTAACTTTATAAAAATCTAACCCAACAGATCTTTTTGGTAAGCGGGTTTACGCCTTTGAAGTGCAGCCTGTTCATACGCGTACGCCATCGAAATCAATGCAGGTTCAGTGTAGGCGCCGCTACAAAAAGAAATACCCACGGGTAATCCATGAACCAATCCCATAGGCACGGTGATATGCGGAAACCCGGTAATGGCTGCTGGCGTTGACATGCCGGGACCATTATCATAATCACCATTCACCAAATCTATACAGCAGGCAGGTCCGTTGGTGATGCCGGATAAAGCATCCAGTTTATTGGCACTCATCAGGTCACTAATGATTTTGCGAAAACCCAGCGTTTTAGCGAGTGCGTCCAGGTATTCTTTGCTTGCCAGGTTTCCTTTGCCTTCACTTTCAATCAGTGTTTCCTGTTTGAAAAATGGCATGGTCCGGGATTCATTGGCCAGGTTGAAGGCGATGAGTTCTTTCAGGGATTTGACCGGGGATTGGGACGAAGCCAGGTAACGGTTAAGCCCATCCTTAAATTCATAGAGCAGCACTTGAAATTCTGCATGACCCAATTCTTTCAGCGGACCCATCAGGTCCACTTCAATCACCGTGGCGCCCTGCGATTCCAAAACTTTTATTGCCTGACGCAACAGGGCGCCGAGATCAGGATTTCCCTCCAGATGGGATTTCTCCATACCGATCCTTTTACCTTTCAATCCCCCGGGATTTAAAAATGATGTATAATCCGTAAGGGCTTTGCCGTTGCTTTCCTGCGTTATATGATCCGCAGGATCAACGCCCGTTCCGGCACCCAATAAAATCGCGGCATCGGCCACCGTCCTGGCCATGGGCCCCGCCGTATCCTGCGTTGCAGAAATCGGAATGATTCCGGAACGGCTCCATAAACCCACCGTGGGTTTTATGCCCACCAGCCCGTTTACGGAAGAAGGTGAAACAATGGAACCATCCGTTTCCGTACCCACACTCACCACGCACAAACTGGCCGCGGTGGCTGAGCCCGAGCCGGCACTGGACCCTGATGGATTCCGGTCCAGGATATACGGACATTTTGTTTGCCCTCCGCGACTGCTCCATGCGCTTGTGGAATGGGAAGAACGGAAATTAGCCCATTCGCTCAGGTTGGTCTTTCCCAGCAGAACCACGCCGGCTTTGCGCAGTTGCTGCACAATAAAAGCGTCTTCCTTCGCCCGGTTGCCCACCAGCGCCAGCGATCCGGCTGTGGTCATCATCCTGTCTCCGGTATTGACATTATCTTTTACCAGAATGGGAATACCATGCAGGGCCCCTCTTATTTTTCCCTGCTTTCTTTCCTTGTCCAGCGTCTCCGCTATGGAGAGTGCATCGGGATTTATTTCTATCACGGCATTCAGCTGTGGTCCCTGTCTGTCAATTTTTTCGATCCTGTCAAGATAATCCTGTGTTATGGAAACCGAACTCGCTTCACCCTGCTGCATTCTCTTTTGCAATTGCGCGATGGAAATTTCCTCCAGGTCAATGGCCGGAAAATGTAGTGAACGTGAAGGTTGCTGCGGAAAACCGGCGGAGGCTCTTAATGAACTCATCCCGACGGCAGTAAGGCCAAGACCGGTCAGTGAACCGGAACGCAAAAATTTCCTCCTGTCCATATTATGGTTTACTTGAAGTTAACCAAATTCCTACTAGTGGACGGCAGGCCGGCATGAAGAAGGTCAATCCTCTAAGAAGCAAAGCTGAACAGCTGATAAATATCAGGTATGGATCTCCAATAAAGTCCGTCAACGGTCAACAGCCAACCGTCAACCTACTTCCACCCTCCCCCCAAAGCCCTGTACAATTCCACTTTCGCATCCAGTTCCTGCCGCTGAATGGAAGCCAGGTTCAGTTGTGCCTGTAATGCATTTTGCTGGGCGGTGATCACTTCCAGGTAATTGGCCATATCGGCCTTGAATAAATATTCTGCGTTGGAAACGGCTGACTTCAATGTATCCGTCTGCGCGCTGGAGATGGTTTCCTGTTCTTTTAATTTATTGATCTGCACAAGGGCATTCGTTACTTCCGTGGTGGCACTCAAAACCGATTGCCGGAACTGGATCACGGCCTGTTCCCGGTCCAGCTTCGCTATTTCAAACTTTGTTTTCAGATCCCTTCTCCTGAATATGGGCTGAATCAGCGTTCCCGTGGCCAATCCGAATAAAGAATTCGGAATATTGAACCAGTTGCTGGCTTTGAAAGATTCCAGTCCCGTTCCCGCCGTCAGGCTGATCGCGGGATACATGTTGGCTTGCGCAATACCCACCTGGGCATTGGCGTATACGAGGGCCATTTCATTGGCGCGTACATCGGGACGCCGGCTGAGCATAGCTACAGGCAGGCCCGCAGATAAGGAATCAGGAAACTGAATATTGTCGAGCAGTCCCTGACGCCGGATGGTATCCGGAAGATTCCCGGTAAGCAATTGAATGGCATTTTCCTGAAGGGAGAGGCTTTGCTCCAGCTGGGGTATCAGCAGGGCAGTGGATTGTTTTTGCGACTCGGCCTGCTGCACCGCGAGCCGGGTTACTTCTCCCGCATCATACAGGAGTTGTGTGATCTGCACAAAACGGTCATTCAGCACCAGCGTTTGACGGGTAACTCCCAACTGCTGATCCAGCATCAGCAGGTTAAAATAACCTTGTGCAATATCGGCTACCAGCCGCGTCTGAAC
>DASRLM010000279.1:0-7035 GCA_035648455.1 Puia sp.
ATATTCACTACCTGGGCCTGATAAAAGTATTTATTAGCTTCCACCTGCCGGCGAAGGGCAAACCAGTTGAACAGTGTGATGCCTGCAGAAAAATTTAAACTCTGGAAAATAGCCTGGGTATTTTCATAAATATTGGTGGTCCTGTCAACGGACCGTCCGAAGTTCAACCCTATGGGCGTATTGATATTGGCGGTTCCGAACTGGCTCCATTTCGACTGCTCATAGGTCAGTTTGGTGGTGCGGGAATCGATATCTGCCTGTTTGATGGAAATATTGTTGTTCACTGCGTATTCCACGCACCGGCGGAGATCCCATTTATCCTGGGCTGATGCCTGTAAATAAAAAATGAAAGAGCATAGGGTTAAGGTTAGTATTTGGGTCGTTCTCATGTATGAAATTTATTGCGATAGTCAGAACAAGGCGTTATGAGAAATATTGCTAAAGTAAAGAAACCATTTTCATTCTCAGTCAAAAAAAGCCTAAAATCAAGTTAGAATGAGCGTTCGAAGGATTGTTCCAGATCCTGAATGAGATAATCCGGATTTTCCAACCCCACGTATAACCGAAGCATCCGGTGGTCCGGATTACCCGGATCGAACTGCTGATCATCCAGCGGGGCGCAGCGCGGGAGAATCAGGGATTCATGGCCTCCCCAACTAACGGCCATCATGATGTGCTTCAGGTTTTCACAGAAATGAACGATCTGCTGACGGCCGCTGGCCTTCACGTAAAAACTGATGAGACCGCAGGCATTTTTCATTTGTTTCCGGGCCAGTTCATATTGCGGAAAATCCACGTCCAGCGGGAACAACAGCCGTTCCACCCGGGCATTCCCCTTCAGATAGTCCAATACCATCCGCGTGCTTTCCGTAATCCGGGCAATCCGGGATTCCAGTGTTCGCAGACCGCGGATCAGGAGCCAGGCATTGAAAGGCTGGATACCACTTCCTATGGCCAGGTATTCGCTGTCGAATATTTTTTTTATCATGTTTTTCGATCCCGTAAGCACCCCGCCGAGGGTATCGCTATGTCCCCCGATATACTTGGTGGCCGTTTGCATGCAGAGGTCCACGCCCATCGGTATCGGCTGCTGATATAACGGACTGCAGTAAGTGTTATCTATTAGGGTGGTGATCCCGTATTTTTTTGCAAACCGGGCCACTTCCGCAATATCCTGGATGGCATAGGTCCAGGAATTCGGACTTTCCAGGTAAATAAACCGGGTATCCGGTCGCCGGGCCCTTTCAAAATTTTCCAGGCTGGTCCCGTCAATATAGGTTGTTTCCACACCAAAGCGGCACAGGATATTGTCGAAGATCCTTTGCACCCAGCCATAGGGTTTCTCCACCGAAATAATGTGATCCCCTTTACTGGTATTGGCCAGAACGGCTGCAAAGATGGCCGCGATGCCGCTGTTGAAAACCAGGCAATCCTCCGCCTGGTCCAGCGCAGCCAGTTTTTTCCTCAGCACCTCCACCGTGGGATTCAGTCCCCGGCTGTACAGATAACCATCATATTCATTTTCAAACAACTTCTTTAATTCATCCACTTTCCCCACCCGGAAATTGCTGGTCTGCATGATGGGCGGTGCAACGGCATTGAAATAATTCTCCCGCTCTTCTCCCAGCTCATTGATGATGTAGGATAGGTCCAATTTGAAAATGTGTTAATGTGAAAGAGAATGTGATAATGTGTAGATGTGTAAATTAAGGAAGGGAATATGAGCAAAACTAATTAAAGATTTAATCAATTTTTAAGATTAGGAAAAGACCTGTAAAATGACTTTCTCATTTTCAAATTACAGCATTCCCGAATTGGCCCATTTCCACATTAACACATTATCACATTAACCCCACCACTTTGCATAAACCTCATTTTCCCGGAGCAGCTGATCGTGGGGTCCGGAGGCGGCCAATCTGCCTCCTTTCAGCAGGAGAACCTGGTGGCACTGTTTTACAGTGGTCAACCGGTGGGCGATGACAATAATGGTTTTCTTCCGGGCATGGAACCACTGCAGCGTTTCCAGCACTTTCTGTTCACTCGCCGGGTCCAGCGATGCGGTAGCCTCGTCCAGGATCAGGATATCAGGATCCCGGTAAAGTGCCCTGGCAATCGCGATCCGCTGTTTCTGACCGCCGGAAAAATTCATACCCTGCTCCCTGACCTCCGCCTGGTAGTGCCCGGGAAGTGTATCAATAAATTCCTGGAGTCCCAGCCGGTTACACAATTGCAGTATGCACGCCATGTCCGGCTGATCATCACCCAGTGCAATGTTGGAAACAAGGGTTCCCTGGAAGAGGTCGGTCTGTTGCGGAACGGGTGCAATGATCCTGCGCAATACCGTGTGATGCACATACCGGATGTCCGTTCCACCAATCAGTATTTTCCCTTCATTCAATGGATACAATCCCTGCAGCAGGGAAAGCAGAGTGGATTTACCCGAACCGCTCTCTCCCACTATGGCCGTTATCCGGTGCCTTTCAATGGTGAGATCCAGTCCGCTGAATACTTTATCCCTCAACGCATACCGGAAATGTACATTCCTGAATTCCAGATTTCCTGCGGGCAGTAAGGACAGCGTCGCCATGCTGTCATGAGCATTTTCCGTTTCCAGATCGATGATGTCAAAGAGCCGGTCCGCCGCTATCAGCGCATCCTGCATTATTTTATTCGCGCCGATCAGCGCCTGAACGGGTGTGGTAAAATAACCGGCCAGTGCGTAAAAAGACAGGAGTGCGCCGGGAGAAAGTTCCCTGTCCATCACAAAATAACTTCCGGCCCACAGGACAATGATGGTGATCAGCCGGGTATTTAATTCAGAAACCTGATTCAATACCAGCGCCGCCCGGCCGCTTTTATACAGGGAGCGCATCAGCGGGATGAATTTTCTTTCTGTTTGCCGGTTAAAATGGTCCTGTACCCCGAACCGCCTGATGGTGCCGATGCCCTGTATGCTTTCCACCAGCTGGCTCTCCAGCGCCGCGCTGTTTTCCATGATCTTCCGTTGTCCCTTTGCATTGATCCGGTTGCTGATGAGGTATAAAATAAGATATACCGGTATCATCCCCAACAGGATCAGCGCCAGCTTCCAATAATACAGGAACATGGCCGTGATGCTGAAGATCATGGTGAGTACATGGATTACCAGGTACAAAGCAGTATCGTTGATAAAGGTCCTGATCCTGACGGCATCATTCACCCGGCTGATGATTTCACCCACCCGCATGCTATCGAAAAAACTTTGCGGAAGACCGAGCAGATGACGGTAATATCCCAGTATCAGCTGGGCATCCATTTGCTGCCCCGTATTCAGCGCCAGCAGCGATTTGAAATAGCCGGTGAACATCTGAAAGCCTAATATAATAATCATGACCAGACCCAGCAGATTCATCAGCCGCCTGTTTTCATCGGGAAGAACGAAGTCAATGATCTTTTGGACGTAGATGGAGCCGGACAATCCGAGGATCGTATAGACCAGCGCACCCCAAAGCGCCTGGGTGAGCACGCTGCGGTGGGGACGGACCAGCATCCAGAATCTTTTGAATACCGGTGTGTGCCCGTTCGCCTGGCGGAAATCTGCTTCCGGCAATAACAACAGCGCAACGCCGGACCATACTTTCCGGAAACCGGCAACCGTTTGCCGGATAATTTTCCCTTTCGCCGGATCCATATACCATATCCGCTTCCTGCCGACCCGGTAGACCACCACAAAATGCTGCATCCGGGATTCCAGTATAAGGTGAAAGATGGCCGGCAATGGAATCTCCCGGAGATTTTCCGGAAGCGCCTTCACGCCTTTTGACTGGAATTTCAACCGCTTCGCTGTTTCCAGCAGGCCGTACAAACTGGTGCCCTGTGCATCGGTCCCTGCCCATTGACGGATCCTGCTCACCGGGATCCGCAGCCCGTAACTGGCGGAAACAGAAGCAAGGCAGGCTGCACCGCAATCCGTGGCATCTTTTTGTTTTACACATACCCCCCTTTTCATAAGACAGCTTTTTCCGTCGGATGATATACAGGAGACAGGGGATTGATCCAGTCATCCAGGGTATCATATAATAATTGCCAGAGCGTTCGGGTGGTGGAAATAAACCTCGCCCGGAAAGTCAGTCCTTTTTTCAGCTGCCCCCTATACCCCTTTCGCCCATTAAATTTTTGCAGATCAAAAAAGCACAACACCCTGAATACGGGCTTTCCATCCACCAGCGTATAATCATTGGCCACTGAACCGATGCTTCCGGAAACGGCCCCGAAATAATTATAATTGAAGGCATCGATCTGAAAGCGGACAGGCTGTCCCGGCCTCAGCATGCCGGCATCCCGTGTGGATACATAACATTCCGCGACCAGCTGGCCTTCCGGGGAAATGCTGCAAATGGTTTCATCCGGCTGTACCGAACTTCCGGCGTATCGCTGGCCAAGACCCTCCAGCACGCCGGATACCGGCGCCCGGATACAACAGGATTCTTTCCGCTCGCGGAATTCTTCCTGAAGGCTGAGGAGTTCCGACAGTTTTGTCCGGCAGTTCACCAGATCCTGCTGCCAGAGGGAGAACTGCTGCAGGCGGAAGGACCGGAAGGCCGATTCCATTTTCGCCTGTTGCAGCTGGGTATCAAAATATTCTTTGGGTGAAATCACTCTATCCTTTGCCAGCAGGGTGTTGATGGTAGCCTCGTGTTCCGCTTTTTTTACATTCAGCTGCTGTTCGGCTTCCTGGGAAAAAAATCGTCCGGCCTGTTCCCTGTATAATGCGGTATGCAGAAACGGTAAAACGCGGTCCGGTCCCGATCTGTTGCCGGCGATCAGCAAAAGATCATGGATGAAATTTTTCTGCCGGAGGATCTCTTCCTCATTAAATTGTTTTTTTACCGGAACGGCTCCGTCCCGGAGCGTTAAAATGGGCGCTTCTTTCTCCACCCGGTCACCTTCCTTAACATACAGGCTGTCGACGATGCCGGAAACCACCGACCTGATGGCTGTTCTCTCCTGTGCGGGACGGATGATGCCCGGCGCCTGCACGGAAATGGCGACATGAATAAAAAAAAGAGATCCTAACGCCAGGAATACCAAAACTATAACCAGGTAATAAACCGGGGAGCTGATTTTTTTTCTCAGATAAAAAATGGCCGCATCGTTTATTTCAAAGGGTAAAAACATATTGCAAACTTTAAACGGGAATAAAAGGGGACCTTTTCAGATCCCCCTGATGACTAACCCAGCGCCATGTTATACACACGCTGCCCTGAACTCGGCGCACCGCTGGTCATGCCGTGCATAAATTCGCCGACCAAATAAAAGGCCCAATACCAGGCGGTTTCGCCGCCGTGGATCATTTCACAGGATTCCATGGAGAGTTCCTGCATGTTCTGCAGGCTCTCGCTAAACTTTTCTTTTTTCATTTTTTTGGTTTTTTAAAAGAACGAATAAAATCAGGCAGGTGGACCATGATGTAATTCACGATCAGACAGGCCAGGATGAAACAGATGATCATCCCGGCCGTCCTGACCACCTCCTTGCAATCGATTTTCATCAGGGTGGCTTTTTCAATACCTCGGCGGCTTGCCACTTATTCCGTCGCTGAATCCCTCCCGGATGTCCTTCCAGTTTTCAATCATGGACGAAATGATCGCCCAGGCAGAAAGGGATTTTAAAAACCCTCCTCCTTTCCAGGACATCATCTCCTGCTCCTCTAACTCTGTCAGCCCTTTCATTTCCAACTTTTTCATAAAACATATTTTATCTGATCCGGCGCTTCGCAATAGGCATGGGTGTCGGAAATCCCATTTGAAACAGCAAAATAGGATGAAAGGGAACTGAAAAAAATACCACCATGTGGTAGTTTTTTGGGAAGTCTAACTGTGATGGATAATCGAAATCAGGAAGCGGATCCGGTCCGTTTTCCGGCCGCCCGCACAAAATAAATGATCATGAAAAAGGCCAGCACGCCGAGTGCGGTAAAAGCGGTGGCCGGCCGGTCAATAAATATGCTGACGGCCACATACATATAGGCGGCAATAAAAACCAGGGGCATCAGGGGATAAATCTTCATCCGGTAAATGGTGCCGCCGGGCGGCTGCACATTTCTCTTTCTTAAAATAAAAATGGTGCCCGCAGAGGCCGCCATGCCGAAACAGTCGAGGAATATCGTAAAGCTGAGCACCTCATCAAATGCTTTCGCCCAGAATACCACAATGATACAAACGGCCGTAAAGGCCGATAAGGAAGAAAACAACACCCCGTGCGGACCCACCTGCTTTTTAAAAACGGCAGGAATCACCCCGTCCACACTCATGGCATACATCACCCGTGGATTGCTCAGCAGCAAAACATTTACATAGGCCAGCACGGAAAGGAACATCAAAACGGATAAAATCTTCCCGGCCATGTGTCCGAACACCCGGGCGGCCATCACGGAGGCGATGCCCGTGGACGTTCTGAGCTGTTCCAGCCCGATCACTTTTACATAGGCGTAATTAACACTCAGGTACAACAACAGGATGAGGCTGATACCCAGGAAAATGGCCCTGGGTATATTTTTACCGGGATTGGAAACCTCCGCGCCGAAATTAATAGTCTGCTGGTAACCCCCATAGGTAAACGAAACCGCGATCAGCCCGGTGCCAAATCCTTTCAGATAGGCCAGCCAGCCGGGAGACAACTGTTTAATGGTATGCATCACCGGCGTTTCTGTGCCGGCAAAAAACAAGGGGGATATCAACAGGACCACCAGCGAGATCTTGATTACGGTCAGCACATTCTGCGTACGCGCGCTCATCTTCAGTCCCAGCAGATTCACTCCGTAAAAAAGGAGGATGGAAAAAAGCGAGATGGCAATTTGCCGGTTTTGCAGCCCGTGCGCATCCCGGATACCCGGAAAGAGAACACCCGATATATATTCCGACCCGATCAGCGATACGCCGGCCAGGGATGCCGCATTGGATATGAGGATGATGCAGTTGATGGCAAAGGCGATGGAAGGATGGTACCCGTAAGAAAATATTTTGTAATAGCCCCCCGTTACGGGTAACCGGGAAC
>DASRLM010000280.1:0-6987 GCA_035648455.1 Puia sp.
ATACTAGATTTTCTTTACCATATAGCCCAAAACCATAACAAACACGAAGCACGTAAAAAGATAGATACCTTAATGGGAAATCGAACCTATTAAAAACGTAGGTCCATATTGAATTTCATCTCATTTCAGCCTTGCATAAAGGAAAAGATGGAGCGATTTATTGGCGGTAATCGAACCATTAACCATAGTGTCGTAACTTATTGGTCAGTATAGTCTATTGGCATAAAAAAACGAAACATCCTAATTTAGGCTGTTTCGTTAAGTGACCCCGCTCGGGCTCGAACCGAGGACCCAAAGATTAAGAGTCTTTTGCTCTACCAACTGAGCTACGGAGTCAGAAAATAAATTCGAGCTGCAAATATACAGGGAATTTATTTTGCCGGAAATTTTTAGTCCTTATCTTTGCCATCCTTTTGGGGGAGCATAGCTCAGCTGGTTCAGAGCATCTGCCTTACAAGCAGAGGGTCCGCGGTTCGAACCCGTGTGCTCCCACTCAATAACGACAAGGGTTTCAGCAAAACTGGAACCCTTTTTGTTTTTTTGCCAACTCCTGATCAGGTCCGGCGCCGGCTTGTCTTTTGAATTAATAACCTCTACATTCATGATCGTTTCCCTACTTACCGGAATCAGCCTAATTTTGCAACAGATGATCCGGTATCCATGAAAATCAATGGCTACTCTTCATTTAATTCTTAAACCCTGAGTATGAAACGGATTTCCGTATTTTTTTTAGCGCTTACTTTTTTATACGCCTGCTCCAAGTCAAATAATGCTGGCTCCTCCCGCCCGGATGTTACCGGCTTCCCCACGGCTTCCAGCCTGTACGATGCCGCGAATCACATCCTGAACCTCCGTACTTATTTGTATGATTCCAGTCAGAATCTGGCCGGCGTTTTCTTTCGGGAAAACGACACGACAAATGTGGGTGCAGGAATTTTTACCGTTGATTCCGGCTCCTACCGCTTTCACGTGGATCCGGCCACCAATCTGCCTTCGGGCTATTTGCTTGATTACAGGAAGGGTTCTGTCGGCGGGCAGACCGTTGTCGAATCCCACCTGTTGTATTATAACCCCCAGCATCAGCTCATTAAAGATTCCGGTTTACTGGCCGTTTCCGGCCAGAATCCAAACCCACCCACCAAATATTACCTGCCGGCGGGCAATACGATTGTTTGCAATACATTCCGGAATGGTTCGGCGTCCCGGAAAGATACCCTGATCTCCGCCAATGGCAACCTGGTATATGCAGCTTCTTATTTAAGCAATGGTTCCGGCTGGACCAAAGCGTTCAGCAGTTCTTATACCTATTCCACGGCAGCCGGCCCGTTTTATAACCAGGGGCTTTCCAACAGCCTCGGCGCTTTTCTGATGGAGGAGGGTATTGGTGACTTCCTGTCGAAAAATCTCACGAACAACAATGGGTTTGCCTGGGTGGTCGGTGGGAATGGGAAAGTGGCTTCCGGCTCAACGCCCAATGGAGATTACGCGGGCTTTACGTATTAAATCAAAAAAATCCGGCCATCAGCCTGTTTATGAAAAAACAAAACAAACCGTATCGCCTTTCTTCAGGCGCCGCCCTCCTGTTCATCATAGCGATTCTCGCCATCTGTGCAACAAAAAAAACCGATAACACACTAACTACGGTGTCCAGTCCGCCGCTGCAGTCGCTGAATAGTTTCTATCCCTCCAACAAAGCGCCTTTGCAGCCCCTGCATTTTATTAAATTACCCATTGGCTCCATACAACCCGGAGGCTGGATAAAAAAATACCTGGAACTGCAGCGGGACGGCCTCACCGGACACCTGGGTGAGATCAGCGCCTGGCTGGAGAAGAAAGACAATGCCTGGTTCAGCGGTACAGGCAAGGGTGATCACGGCTGGGAAGAAGTCCCCTACTGGCTGAAAGGGTATGGCGACCTGGGCTACCTGCTGAACGATCCCTCCGTGATTAAGGAAACAAAATTATGGCTGGATAAAGTATTTGAAAGCCAGCAAAAAAATGGTTATTTCGGTCCCGCCGTGGTGGAAATGGGACAGGAACTCGAAAAAGGCAATACCCCCGACCTGTGGCCAAACATGATCATGCTCTGGTGTTTGCAGTCCTATTACGATTACAGCCACGACGCCCGCGTTCTTCCGTTCATGACCCGGTATTTCCGGTGGGAACTAACGGTGCCGGACAACCGGTTCCTGAAACGCTACTGGGAGAACAGCCGCGGCGGTGACAATCTCTACAGCGTTTACTGGCTGTATAACAGAACGGGAGAAAAATGGTTACTGGACCTGGCCGGTAAAATACACCGCAATACGGCAGACTGGGAACAAAAGGATACGCTGCCCAATATGCACAACGTGAATATTGCCCAGTGTTTTCGCGAACCCGCCACGTACTTTATGCAGAGCAACGACTCCGCCACGCTGGAAGCCACGTACAACGATTTTCATCTGATCAGGAACCTGTATGGCCAGGTTCCCGGCGGTATGTTCGGTGCGGATGAGAATGCAAGACCGGGATATACGGATCCGAGACAGGCCGTGGAAACCTGCGGCATGGTGGAACAAATGGCGAGTGATGAAATGCTGACGGGCATCACCGGGGACCCTTTCTGGGCCGACCAGTGCGAAGACGTTGCCTTCAATACTTATCCCGCAGCGGTCATGCCCGATTTCAAAGGGCTCCGGTATTTAACGGCGCCAAATATGGTGGTCAGCGATACCAGTAATCACAGTCCGGGTATTGAAAACGGCGGCCCTTATTTAATGATGAACCCTTTCAGCAGCCGCTGCTGCCAGCACAACCATACCCAGGGCTGGCCCTATTATGCCGAACACCTGTGGATGGCCACGCCGGACAACGGACTGGCCGCTATTTTATACAACAGTTGCGGCGTCACTGCCCGCGTGGGTCGCGGTAATACCGTTACGCTGACTGAAGAAACCCACTACCCTTTTAATGATCAGGTGATCATTTCAGTGAAAACGGCAAAACAAACGAGTTTTCCGTTGTACCTGCGTATTCCCGGATGGTGCAACGGGGCTACTGTTTTTATCAATGACGAATTGCAGTCGCACGAAAACCAATCCGGCTCCTACACCCGGATAGAGAGAACATGGAAGAACGGGGACCGCATCAAACTGGTGATGCCCATGCAGGTGACCGTAACCCAATGGAAGCAAAATAAAAACAGCGCCAGTGTCAATTACGGTCCGCTGAACTTTTCTTTGAAGATCGCGGAAAATTATAAACAGGTCGACAGCAGAAAATCCGCGATCGGCGAAGCCAAATGGCAGGCGAATGTGGATGAAAGCAAGTGGCCCTCCTTTGAGATTTTCCCGGCCAGCGCCTGGAATTACGGATTGCTGCAGGATGAAATCAACAACCCATCGCTGTTTGAGGTCGTAAAAAATACCTGGCCCGCAGATGATTTCCCTTTCACCCAGAAAAATGTTCCCGTCGAAATAAAAGCAAAAGGAAAAATAATTCCGGAATGGACAATTGACCGGTACGGACTCTGTGACACGCTGCCCGGCAACCCGGTTAGTCCGGATACCCATTCCACAGATATCGTATTGATCCCGATGGGCGCAGCACGGCTGCGTATATCGGCGTTCCCGGTTCTTCCTGCAGATTAAATGAAATAATACCGGTGAAGTATGCCCTTAGTCCAGGTTTCCGGCCTCAGTAAAAAATTCCGCGGCAATACCGTGGTGGACCACCTGTCTTTCACGGTGAATGAAGGGGACGTATACGGATTCCTGGGACAGAATGGCGCCGGCAAATCCACCACCATCCGTATGCTGCTGACGTTGGTTACCCCTTCCTCGGGGGAAATCAAATTGTTCGGCATGAACCTGATGCGCGAAAGAAAAAAGATACTGAAACAAATCGGCGCCGTGATCGAAAAACCCGATCTCTATAAATACCTGACGGGATACGAAAATCTGTCACTCTTTGCGCGCATGAGCGGCGTCCGGGTGAATAAAAATGACCTGATCCGGCAGCTGGACATGGTCGGCATTGCGGACCGCGCCAGGGATAAGGTGCGCACCTATTCCCAGGGCATGAAACAAAGGCTGGGCATTGCCGTGGCGCTCATCCACGACCCGCGCCTCATCATACTGGACGAACCCACGAACGGACTGGATCCGCAGGGGATCGCGGATATGCGCAACCTCATCCTGCATCTGAGCCGGCACCTGCACAAGACCATCATTGTTTCCTCCCACCTGCTGAATGAAATTGAACAGGTATCCACGCGCATGCTCATCATCGACAAAGGGAAAAAAATGGTGGAAGGGGAAGTCAGTGCATTGATCGACCCGGAAAAAACCATCGTGGAAGCAGAGGTCAGCGATCCCGAAAGCGCAGCCGTCCTGCTGGGATCCACGGTATGGATTGCGCATCTGCGGAGCACGACCGCAACCAGTCTCGTATTCCGGTTATCAAAAAACCAGATCCCGGAACTGAATAAAGAAATGGTGAACAGGGGCATAAATATTTTATCCATCCAGGCAAAGAATTCACTGGAAGATTATTTTTTATCCTTAACCGGAAGTAAACAACATGTGGCAGCTTTTACAGATTGAACTGTTTAAAATATTCCGGAAATCCAGAACCTACATCAGTTTCGGAGCTATTGCCGCCATGGTGATCATCATCCAGGCGGCCCTCAAATACGATGGCCAATCCTATATCGAATTCCTGGTGGGCGGTCTGAAAGACTCGCTGGAAATTCCGTACGATCATATCCTGAATGGTTATTTTGTATGTTTCATCATCCTGAACCTGCTGCTCATCCACATTCCTCTGTTGATTGCCCTCGTGGCCGGAGATTCCATTGCCGGAGAAGCGAACATGGGCACGCTGCGCCTGCTCGTGAGCAAACCGGTGAGCCGTACAAAGCTCATGCTGGTGAAATTTCTGGCTACGGTGATCTATACGGCCCTGCTGCTGATCTGGCTCGCTTTTATTTCACTGGCCCTGAGCATTCTTTTTTTTGGCACGAACGATATACTGATTGCCCGCAATGATTCCCTGGAAATCATCCGGCAGGATGATGTGATGTGGCGTTATCTGGCGGCCTTTGCCTTCGCCACGGTAGCCCTCAGCACCGTTGCCGCGCTGGCCTTCCTGTTATCCGTGTTTGCGGAGAATTCCATCGGACCCATTGTATCCACCATCAGCATCGTGATCGTGCTCACCCTGCTTTCTGAAATGCAGATCCCGCTGTACGACAGAACGGTGAAACCCTATCTGTTCACTTCGCACATGCTGGCCTGGAAAGGATTTTTTTACACGAAAGTGGATGCCACCGGATCGGCCATTCCCGGAACCATTGAAAATCTCCGGGCGATAGGAAAAAGTTTTGCCGTACTCATGATCTATATTGGCGGATTCGTTTCGTCGGCTATTTTTATTTTTAACCGGAAAGATATCCTCAGCTAAATTGTTCCGAATGACCAGGCACCTGATCTTTTTATCCTGTTTTTTTCCCGCGGTCCTGAACCTGCAGGCCCAGGATCCTGCCGCCCTGGTACAGACCTTACGGGATAAACTGGAAAAGATCAACGATTACCAGGCAGACGCCAGTCTCAAAACCAATATTCCTTTTCTGCGTGTTCCCGATGCGGAAGTGCATGTATATTATAAAAAACCGGATCAGATAAAAATCAAAAATGAAAAGGGAATATCCCTGGTTCCCAAAGAATCGGTGAGCATAAGTTTATACAGCCTGCTAAACGGAAAATACCAGGTAATAGATGGCGGCACCGACCGGCTGAACGGGATCCCGGTGCGGATCGTGAAACTGTTACCACAAAACGAGAACGCCGATCTCGTGCTGGCCACCCTGTACATCGATGCTTCCCGGATGCTGGTACTGAAAGCCAGGATCACCACCCGCGAGAACGGCACCGACGAAGTGGATCTGGATTATGGAAAATATGTTTCCCAATCATTGCCCGACAAAATTATATTCTCCTTCAACACCCAGGATTACAAACTGCCCAAGGGCGTCACCTTCGATTATGATGACGGAACCCCGAAAAACAAACCCGCCGGAGATCAGAAAAACCAGCGTGGAAAAATCGAGTTGGTTTTTCGGGGATATGTGGTGAATAAGGGAATTGCTGATGCTGTTTTTAGATAGGTTGACCGTTGACGGATGACGGTTGACGGACTTTAGTTGCGAATTCGCACCTGATGTCGGTCAACCGTCAACGGTCAACGGTCAACAATTCATTCCGAAACTCTCTACCATCAACAAAAATTTGACCAATCGCGCTTATTTCGCTTTTTTTGCTCTACAGTGAAATCTTAAACAGACTGCAAACAATGGTAGAAATTGGCGACCGGATCCTTTCTCTTGAAAAATTTTCGGATATCGTATTAAAAGATGAAAAAATAGCCCTGGATAAGGCGGCGATGGAGAAAGTGGAGGCCAGTTTCCAGTTCCTTCAGCGTTTTTCTACCGGAAAACTGATCTATGGAATCAATACCGGTTTTGGTCCGATGGCGCAGTACCGGGTCAGCGACGACAACCGCGTCCAGCTCCAGTATAACCTGATCCGCAGTCACAGTTCCGGCATGGGCAACCTCATGAGCCCCCTGCTGGGTAAGGCCGTGCTGGTGGCCCGCCTCAACAGCCTCATGCAGGCCCATTCAGGCATCCATTCCAGTCTCGTGGAACTCCTCACCGCCCTCATCAACAACGACATCATCCCCTGTATTTACGAACACGGTGGCGTGGGCGCCAGCGGAGATCTGATACAACTGGCCCATGTAGCCCTGACGCTGCTGGGAGAAGGGAATGTATTACATGAAGGAAAAAGCTTTCCGACCGCCGAAATCTTCAAAAAATTCAATCTCAGGCCCCTGGAGATCCGGATCCGGGAAGGCATTTCTATACTCAACGGCACATCCGCGATGACGGGCATCGGCCTGCTCAACCTGTCCCAGGCCAAAAAATTATTACACTGGTCCGTGGTG
>DASRLM010000281.1:0-2385 GCA_035648455.1 Puia sp.
AGGGATCTGCCTGCAGCACCCGCACTGGTAAGCATTTTTCACGATGGAAAAAAGATTGACGCTGTAGCGCAAACCAGTAAGCAGGGTTATATTTTTGTTTTGGACAGAGAAACCGGAAAACCGGTTTTCCCGGTGGTTGAAACGCCTGTTCCGACAGACACCCGTCTGGATCGGGAAAAATTATGGGTCACGCAGCCTGTGCCTGTTCTGCCCAAGCCCTTTATCCGGGAATCTTTTACGCAGGAAGAGCTCAACAACCTGGTTGATGATTCTTCGTTTCAGGATATCAAAAAGAAATTCATGAGCTACCGCTCCGGTCCGCTGTTCACACCGCCCTCAAAAGAAGGGACGATTGTTTTCCCGGGTTATGACGGTGGTGCTGAATGGGGAGGACCTTCTTTTGATCCAGCCACCGGCTGGCTTTACGTTAACGCCAATGAAATGCCCTGGGTTTTGACGATGGTGGACAATAAACCCATTTCGCATATGCCACAATCAAATCTCGAAGCGGGCAACGCGTTGTACGCGCAGCATTGCAGCCGTTGTCACGGACCCGAACGACAGGGCGGTGGTGATTATCCATCCATTCTGGATGTGGCGAAAAAATACAACCTGTCTCAGTTTTTGCAACTGGTTTCCGGCGGAAAAAGAATGATGCCCGGATTTGGATATTTTGATGCCGGACAAAAAAAGGCACTGGCCGCTTTTATCCTGAATATTAAAAAAGAGCAGGGCAGGATGTATACCGGAGCGGATTTAAACAAAAAAAACAGCGATCAGCCGCAGGATCTGTATGGATTTACGGGATACAATAAATTTTTAACCAAAGAGGGATACCCGGCAGTTAAACCACCCTGGGGAACACTGAATGCCATTGATCTGAATACCGGCCAGTACATTTGGAAAATACCTTTCGGAGAATTTCCAGAATTGAAAAAAAAGGGAATACCGGAAACCGGAAGGGAGAACTACGGAGCGCCCGTGGTGACTGCCGGAGGGGTTTTATTTATCGGCGCCTCATCGGACGGGAAATTCAGAGCATTTAATAAAAGGACCGGGAAATTATTGTGGGAAACTGATCTGCCCGCTCCTGGCGTGGCAACTCCGGCTGTATATGCCATCGATGGGAAACAGTATGTTGTTATTGCCTGCGGCGGTTCAAAGTGGAAAGGTGGTAAACAGGGTGATGTATTGATCGCATTTGCACTTCCGGGGGATGTGAATTAATCATTTTTTTTCGCGAAGTTATTTTATCGGAAATGACATGCGTTTAATTTTGTACCTCATTAACGCCGGTTTTAACATAGAAAATCTGCATTTATA
Source organism: Puia sp. (assembly GCA_035648455.1). Taxonomy (GTDB): domain Bacteria; phylum Bacteroidota; class Bacteroidia; order Chitinophagales; family Chitinophagaceae; genus Puia. The sequence continues at coordinate 1,324 of DASRLM010000281.1, forward strand.
CATTATACCTGTTGCATGAAAAAGATCCGCATATACCTGTTTTGTGTTGTGCTGCTTTTTGATTTTTTGAAACTGGATGCACAGATTGACACGGCACCCAATCCTCCCGCATTTGAAAAACGATGAATTTCATCACCCGGATGTAGCCATTATTCGTCATCTGCTGATGCTTGTCTTATCGGAGATTTTATCCATTTCAACGGCCATTTCCGTTTATTCATCTAAATAATTATGAAAATGAGATATCATTTTTCATCTTTATTGTACTATGAAAACGCACCTGAACTGTCTGGAATGCGGAAAACAACTGACCGAAGGGATCAGTGAATTCTCAATGGATGTGTGTGGTTATCCATTATGTTTGAAACATCAGACATTTATAAATGAATCGGCAGCCGCACAACACGCCATCGATCTTTATTTTGCATTGAAAACCAAAAAAATACCCGTTGTTCTGGAATATTGGGATGGCTATAAATACGTGGATATTGCCATTCCCGGCAAATTGTATATTGAAGTAAACGGCGTTCATCATTATGAAAGCATTCAGGCGCTTATCGATCTTCGACGCACCGTTTATTCCCTGAAAGAAAATATTTCCACCATCCTGGTTCCCAATTATTTATTAGACCATCCGGGCATGTTCAGCCTCACCGTGGAGGAACTCGCCAAGGCCTGCAGATCCCTCATCAACCCAATCCCCTTTTCCAACATGGTCCTTTCTGTGAATTAACCTGCCGGAAATAACAAACGCCATCCGCCGCGCTGCATGTCGGGGGAATGTTCAGATTCCGTTTCAAAAGTTTCTGATATTTCGGTTTTTTCGCCTTTGGGGGTAAAGTTCACCTTCACTTTTCTGCCGTCGCCAATGGTGTAGGCTATTTTTTTATTTACGGTGACCTCATCGTAAACGCCCCCAAAATCAAAACCCATACTGCCGTCCCTGGCTTCCATCCGGGAAAGAAACTTTCCGCCCACGCGCAGATCGTTTTCAGCCCGGGACGTATGCCAGTCATCCGATGCATTGTTCCATTGGATGATGTGGTCGGGAGACGTCCAGAG
>DASRLM010000282.1:0-3432 GCA_035648455.1 Puia sp.
CTTTATATGCTGTCTAAGTACGGAATTTATATTGCTTTTTGTTTGCTGGTCATCGCCATGGCCATCATATCGCCCGCCTTTCTGCACCCGTCAAACATCGTCAACATCCTGCGCCAGATAGCCGTAAATGGAATCATGGCCGTTGGGATGACGTTTGTTATGATCATCGGAGGGATAGATCTTTCCATCGGATCCATACTGGCTTTGGCCGCTGTTGTTGCGGCTTCGTTTGCACATCCGGGAGAGCACCGTGTAATTATTCCTGTGGTGATGGCCCTGGCCGTTGGCCTGGGCGTGGGTTTCATCAATGGCGTTATCATTGCCAAGAAACGCCTGGCCCCTTTTATCGTTACCCTGGGCATGATGACTGCCGCCCGGGGGATGGCGCTGGTTTATACCAATGGACGTCCGGTAATCAATCTCAGCGATGGTTATAACCGCATCGGGGGTGGTTATTTTATAGGTTTACCGATTCCTGTGGTTGCTTTCCTGTTAATTATATTCGGTGGGATTTTCTTTCTGCACTTTACGCGGTTTGGCCGCTATGTTTATGCAATAGGCGGCAACGAACTGGCGGCTAAAGTATCCGGTGTTAATACGCAGGGTGTGATCATCCGGGTATATGCCTTATCCGGCATGCTTGCGGGACTGGCGGGTGTGGTATTATCATCCAGAGTGATGTCCGGTTCGCCTTCCATGGGACAAGGTTATGAACTGGATGTGATCGCAGCTGTTGTAATAGGCGGCACAACGCTGAGCGGCGGGGTGGGCAGTATCGGGGGGACCATCATCGGTGCTTTGATCATAGGGGTAATGAATAATGGCCTGGACCTGTTGAATGTATCCTCCTATTGGCAGCAAATTGTAAAGGGAATGATCATTGTACTGGCTGTTATGCTGGATCGAAAAACCAATCGCTGACATGAATAGAATTGCGCCTGTCAAAAAATATTTACTGCTGTTACTAGGTGCGGCTTATTTGTTGGCGGGTTGCCGCCCCCCTAAGAAAAAAGACCATTTAGTCATTGGCGTATCCTATCAAAATCTGCAAAACGAGTTTATTATAAATATTCAGGATGCCATTCGTCTGCAGGCAAAGAAAATGAATGTCGAATTGATCGAACTGGATGCGCAGGGTAAGGCGGAAAATCAAATTTCCGAAGTGGAAAATTTTATTGCCTTTGGTGTGGACGCGATCATTCTGAATCCCTGCGATAAAGAAGGGTCCGCTCCGGCTGTAGATATTGCGGTCCGCGAAAAAACACCCATCGTGGTTTTGAATGCCATGGTGACCAACCTTCAAAAAGCGCAGGCGTTCGTAGGCTCGGAAGACGCCGAAGCAGGCCGTATTGCCGCGAATTATATGGTGTCCTTATTAAAAGGGAAAGGAAGTATTGCTGTAATTCATGGACTGAATGGCCACTCGGCCGAAGTACAGCGGTCAGCGGGCATCAATGAGGTATTAATAAAATATCCGGAGGTTAAGATCGTTGTTGAGCAAACCGCCAATTGGGACCGGGCGCAGGCGCTGGCGCTGATGGAAAACTGGCTATCTTCATCCAAACAAATCGATGCGGTGATTGCGCAGAATGATGAGATGGCCCTGGGTGCATGTAAGGCCATTGAAGCGGCCGGTAAACAGCAGAAGATGCCAGTGATCGGGATAGATGCCATCCGGGATGCCTTAAAAGCCGTGGATCAGGGGAAAATGGCTGCTACTATATTTCAGGATGCCCGCGGACAGGGGAGTTTGGCCCTGGAGATCGCACAGAAAATAATCGCCGGAGAACCCGTTGCGCACATCAATTACATTCCCTTTAAGCTGGTCACCAGGGAAAACGTAAAACAGTACATAGAAAATGAATAACCGGCAGAAAGCGGATGAATGCCGGGAACGAAAATCATAACCAACCAAATAAATGAAAATGGGAAAGCAAAACTTCGAAATAAAAAATGAAAAGATACGTGATGCTTTTTTTGATCTTAAAAAAAACGCGCCCGAAAAGCTAAAGCAACGGCTTAACCTGTCATGGAGCAACTGGGGTTTCGGGATAGAACCGCTTCAAGAATCCGTGCAGCGGCTGAAGAAATATGGCGTGAACTTTATCGAATTGCATGGCAACCATTACGGTCCCGATCTCGGATATCGGGTGAATGATGTCAAAAAGATCCTCGACGAATACCAGGTAAAAGTATCCGGTATATGCGGCATGTTCTCCGCCGAAAACGATCTTTCCAGTAACCGTGCTGCCCACCGGCAGGCTGCGGTTGATTACATCAAACGCGAAATAGAATTTACGGTGAACGTGGGCGGAAGTTATATGCTGGTGGTGCCAGGCGCGGTGGGAAGGAATTCGGCGTATGACGATGCTGAATTTGAAAGAAGCGTGGAAACGCTCAGCCTCGTGGCCGGTCTGTTTTCTGAAAATAACATCAAAGCCGCTATTGAACCGATCCGGTCTGCCGAGACCAGTCTGGTACATACCGTCGCGGATGCCAAACGGTACATGGAAGCGGTCAATCATCCGGGCGTAAAACACATCAATGGGGATATTTATCACATGCAAAGCGAAGAGTCCCATATTGGTGAAGCTTTGCTGGATGCCGGAGAGCAACTGGTAAACCTGCACCTGGCCGACAGTAACCGGTGCGCTATGGGCATGGGAGCCATGGATCTGGATATCATCATTATGGCTCTATACCTGCTGGAATTCAACCGGGAAGGCAGATATGTTACCCCGGAGCCCCTGGGGCCAGGCGGCGACCCGTATCCGGCCATGTTTGGTAAAACGGATAAGGGCGTTTTGAATCAGCTGGTTGAACAAACGGCACGCTATTTCAGAGAAAGGGAAGACGTACTGCTGAGTTAAAAAAACAGTAGAACACGGGTATTCTGAATTCTAATCCCGACGGCCAGTTTTGCGCCAAATTTTTTTGAATCTGGAATGAACTCATTGATAGCGGCTATTGACTGTTGACGCTCACATGATAATCCGTAACGATTCCATTCACCAGCATTTTCTGTCCTTCATGAGTTATTTTTCCTCCTGACGGAACAAATAAAATGACTACCGCCTGTTTTGCAGGAATACGAATGCGGGCGGTTGACATTTTATTTCTGGCGATGAATTGTCCAGTTACAGTATTGTACAGATCAATGGGACCTTTTTCTTTGACCTGAATAGTTATCGTTTTGTCAACTGGGTAAGGATTATAATACAAATAAGAAGGGAAGGCTTTTTCATGATAAAAATCGGTCTTCAGTAAATTCAGCTGGAGAATGGCCTTGTCGCTCGTTCCGCGGATAATGCCACCGAATATGCCCACATGGGCACTTCCATAAACACTGAACTGACTCACGGACGGATTTTTTCCTGACACCCATAGTGGCCCGTCTCCCTGGGCGATGGGTCCCTTCAGGTGTTCATATTC
>DASRLM010000283.1:0-3942 GCA_035648455.1 Puia sp.
TCCCTGCCCAGTCGCGCATGATCTGCAAACCGTTCTTCATCAATCTGGGATCATCCGTGGGAATCGGCAACTGGTAAACGGTTTCATCAAAACTGGTGTAGGCATTCAGATCGGCTCCGAAACGGACGCCTGATTTCTGAAGGTAATGTACCAGATCATTCTTCGGAAAATGTTTTGTGCCGTTGAAGCTCATGTGTTCCATGAAATGCGCCAGTCCGCGCTGGTCTTCCTTTTCGAGAACGGATCCTACTTTATTCACCAGGTAAAGCTGAACGCGCCTGGCCGGTTCGGTATTCTTCCGGATATAATACGTAAAGCCATTGGCCAGTTTGCCTTCCCGGATGGCCGGATCAAGGGGCAGCGGCTGGGCTCCGCCATCGAAAGCTAAAAAAACGAAGAATAAGAGGATAGGAATCTTCATCGGTATAATCTTTCTATAAAGATAGCCGAATGGCAAACCTTTATTTAAAGTCCCGGCTTATTTATTCCAGACATCTTTTATGTCCGCAACGCCGGTAGAGTCGGCCACCGGAAGGCCGTACATGGCTTCCAGGGTATGCAGTACGCTGTAGTGATTGATCCTTTCTCCATACTTCCCGGGTTTTACCATAGCGCCGTAAAAAATAGTCGGTATATGGTTTCCTGCGGTGAAGTCGTCTTCATCAAAAGTTACGATCAACAGGCTGTTGTGTGTTTTCGCCCATGCGGCATATGCACCCAGGTTATCCTGCAGCCATTGGTCGGCCCGGTGAATGGCCGCACTGTCGCCCGGATCGCCGATGTTGTGCATGTCATGGTCCTGATCGGGAACTACAAAAGCAACGGTAGGCAATTCATTATAATTTTGGGGGAATTGGGTCATGGGCAGGCTTAGTGAAGCCGGAAAATTATTTTTCTTATCCCCCTGCCAGTTCACCCAGGGTGCATGTTTTCGGGCATACAGATAGCTGCCCGTCAGTTCACTGATCATATAACTGCAACCCGTGAATCCGACGGAAGGTATAGTTTGGGCATATCCTTTAAAAGTGAATCCTTTTTTGATCAGGGCGGCCCCCAGATTGGGTGTAGTGTAGGGGGTTATTTTTTCGAGACATTCATCCCCGTCTACGCCATGAAGACTGCCTGAAAATATCGCCAGGTAATTGGGCTGGCTGGGATGTGTAACCCCATGGGCATCCATAAACAGGGCCCCGCTGTCTGCCAGCTGGTTAAGAAAAGGCGCAATCTTTGATCCGATCAGCTGATCGTATCCATGATTTTCTTCTATCACGACTATAATATGATCCGGACGTGGAATATCGGACTTATGTTTACAGGAGATCAAAAAACAAATACAAACAACCGGGATTAAACGGGTAATACAATTCATCATGGATTTTTTTAATGACTTTGGCAAGTTATTATATTCACCTTGTTGTAAAGCCATATTTTTTGTAAATGGCCCTTGCCGTTTCACCGGTCAGGAAATGCATAAAATCCCGGGCAGCTGCCGGATGTGGTGCATTTTTCATCAGGCCGGCCATGTAAACTGCTTTCGCATTTTCTTTCTCCGGAATTTCAACAAGCTCAACCGGATGGCTGATCATTCGCTGATAACAAACTTCGGAATACCAGACCGGACCTGCATCGCTCTGTGCATACAAAATCCGCAGGGGAGTTTCCCGGTGGTGTATCCGGGTTAGATAAGTGCTGCTGTCTCTGACCTTTGTTTCCATGATCGCCTTTTTCAGTTCCGTGCCTCCTGCTTTCACATACGCTTCCTCAATAAGCTTTCCTATACCTTCCTATTCCGGATTGGGCATGGATACCCTGACCCCTGATTTCGCCAGATCCTTTAATTCCCTTATGTTTTTGGGATTATCTTTTGAGACCATGATCGCCAGTTTATTAAATGCATAAGCGGCTGTATCCGTGAAGTAACGGGTCATCTGATCAATACGGCCTTTACCTGCCGTATATACATCCGGTTGCAGCGTTATCCGCATATTGCCGATCGTTATTGATCCGCCTTCGATCTGCTTTGCCAGTATGCCCGGCGGCAGGGTTTCCGCAAATATCCTTTGATACGCAGGATATTCTTTCTTGAACCCGGCCATTAAATCATCCATGCACATAAAGCGTTTATGGTTTGATGACGGACCATCCTTCGGCCTGCCGGATGATCAATTCTCCGTTCCCACTGGGAACCACGCCAATGAAATCGTATATCTGGTCCCGCCCGATTTTTCTTTCTTTCAGGGTATTGCTGCACTGAGATACGATCACTCCTTTTTCAACGAGTGCCTTTAACTCCTCTTCGTATTTCCCTCCTTTCATATAGGCATCCGTTCCACCGCCAAATGCCACCAGTTCAATGAGTACTTTTCCGGCAAGTCTCGGATCCGTTAACGCATTGTTGATATTACGGATGGTCTTTTCTATGATCTTCGGATCGTTGTTATCCAACTGATAAATGGCGTGATAGGATTTCAGGGTAGCCTTTGCTCCTGTAAATGCCTTGTTTTTTTCCAATGCCTTATTCGTTGTTTGTGCATTCATTGTATTTGCCATCAGTACGAATAAGAAAAGACTAAGCGCAATTTTTTTCATGATTACATTTTAAAGATTGATCGGTTAAAAGCGTTTATTGTTTTTCTCCCTGGCTTCCAGGATGGGTTTAAAGGGGCCATATTTATGCTGTTGCTCTGAAAAAGTATCTGCGTATGGACCAAAGGGGAAATCAACCGGCTTTTGGTCTGTATTTTTCCAGTCCTGTCGCTGATCCTGGTGTGGCCTGGGCTGACTGTTTACATAAGCCGCCACATCCCAGGCTTCCTGATCCGTTAATTTTGGATGGTGATAGTCCGTTCCGAAGGGCATGTTCATCTTCACAAATCCGGCAAAAGCACTGATGCGGTACAAACCGGCTCCATCGTTATAGCTGTGCGCTCCCCATAAAGGCGGATAGGTATATCCTATGGCCCGGGTATCCGCCTGACCCTGACCCTGAATACCGTGACAGGTTTGGCAATTCATCGCATAAACTTTTTTTCCCCGCGTGGTATCCGCAGCGAAATCCAAATAATTTAACCGAAGGAGGCCCGTTCCTCCCCGTGCAACGCCTTTCGGCACATCCTCTCCCAACCATTTGAAGTAAGCATACATGGCCCGCATTTCATGCGCAGAACTATCCATTGGTTCTCCGTTCATACTTCTTTCGAGGCAATCATTGATCCGGTCATATATAGTCTGGATACTATTGTTTCTTGCACCGAACCGTGGATATGTGGCATAAACCTTACCGAAATTATTGCCATAAGGAACCGTACCGCCATCAATATGGCAATTCTGACAATTCATTCCGTTGGTGAATTTCAAAACGGTTCCCGCCGGTCCCAGGTAGTAAGCCGTATTGGCAATAAGATCCCGTCCGTACCAGATCAGTTTTCCACTATCACAGTAGGTGGGGATCTGATATTTATTATCTCCGCGCCAAACAGTATCTACCGGTTCCGCCGCCAGAAATGCCGCAAAGGATTTGTCGGATACGTCCCGGTCCTGATACCCCTCCAGGATTTTTATGGTGGCCAGAATGACCAGCACAAAAATCAGCAGGAGGGGAAACCAATGCGCTTTTAGCATACCCAAATTTAATGATAACATTCCTTCCATGAACCCCATGGCAAATCGCGCAACAGGAATATGGATAATTGATTGACTTCGCTATTTTCTTTGCGTGAATATAATTTGCACGATTTGGTAAATACTCCACTTTGAGCTGCCCGATCTGAGCATAAAGTTCCTGCGTATCCACGTCCGGTTCTTCTGCCCTTCCGGACTTCTCAAAAACGGATCCCATGTTGGCCAGTAGCTCGCCCTTCCAGCGGAAGATCATGATCGGGTTGACTTCGAATTTTTTGGCGGGTTCTGCAAATGCGACTTAAATGGGTAACCCTATTCTTT
>DASRLM010000284.1:0-3957 GCA_035648455.1 Puia sp.
CCCTTCCCGCGCAGGAGCATTGTATGATGAAAAAAGTCTGCAGGTCAGCCAGGTCATGGAGAAGAAGAACCACGATTACGGAGAAGCCTGGCGCGGGATAAGCCAGGAGGGTTTTGTGGACCTCATCCTGATGAAACTATTAAGGATCCGCCAGATCCTGGCCAACGACGGAAAAACGCTGATCAGCGAAGGCATTGATGCCAACCTGACCGACATCATCAATTACTCTCTTTTTGCCCTTATCGGCATTGATGAAGGAAGGCATAAAGCCTGATGCAAAAAATTGAAACCACATTCATGAAAAAGATCCTGCTGAATATTACCCGTTTTCTGGTTGGTATCCTGTTCATTTTCTCCGGGCTCATTAAAGCGAATGATCCGCTGGGACTGAGCTATAAAATGCAGGAATTTTTCGATGTGTGGCACTTGCCATCCCTTAACCAGTTTTCCCTGGTGCTCGCTGTGGTCATGATCGTGTTCGAAATCGTTGCCGGTGTGGCCGTTCTGCTGGGATGGCGTATGCGGCTTTTTGCCTGGCTGCTCCTCCTGCTGATCCTTTTTTTCAGCTTCCTTACCGGTTATGCCGTACTGTCTGGCAAGATCAGGGAATGCGGTTGTTTTGGTGATTGCATTCCTTTGGAGGCCATGGGATCATTCATCAAGGATCTTATACTGCTGCTGATGATCCTGTTCCTGTTTGCTTTCCGGAAGGAGATTAAACCCATGTTCCCGCAAAATACCAGTCTGCTTATTCTGGCTTTCAGTTTCATCCTTTCCTTTTCCATTCAGTGGTATGCCTTGCAATACCTTCCCTTCATCGATTGCCTGCCTTATAAAATAGGCGCCAGTATTCCGGAAAAAATGAAACCCCCCTTGGGATCCTTTCCGGATAGTACCGTGATCCATTTCGTTTATGAGAAAAATAATCGCCTCGTTGAATATACCGCAGACAAACTACCGGCGGATTTTGACGACAGCTATAAATTCGTCAGGCGGTACGATAAACTGATCCGCAAGGGAAATGCAGAACCATCCATCAAAGATTTTTCCCTGGTTTCCAGTTCCGGCAACGACAGCACGATGCAGATCCTTGACCGTCCCGGTTTTAAATTGCTTTTGTTCTCGCGGAATTTTCCGGAACCGGATCCGTCCTGGAATAAACCATTCAGTGTGCTGTATGCCCTGGCCAAATCAAAAAATATTCCGGTTTATTTCGTCACCGCCAACCGCGGGGAAGCAAACGCTTACCTTACGGCCAATAACCTGGCTGATGCCATTTCCGTTTTCACCTGCGACGCCACAGCAATAAAAACCGCAGCCCGAACGGATCCTACCGTTTACCTGATGAAAAAAGGAACCATCCTCAATAAGTGGAGCTACGCCGCGCTGGAATCGGCCATACCGGAATTAGGCGGTCTTCCTACACAAACTCCGGAACCCGGTAATTAACCATGATAACCAGCCCCGGTACAAAAATATTTTATGGCAGCCTCGTGATGGCAGGCGTGGTGGTAATCGTATTCATTCTATTTCAGGGATTCGGGGATCCGGCGCGGCTGATCATGGGCCAGCGTGCGGACGCGGGTACGCTAAATAATATCCGCAAAGAGCTTTATCTGGATCAGCCAAAATGGAAACAGTTTGTCTACTACCTCAACGATGTATCGCCCGTAAGCATCTACGGCAAACAGGAACTGGAAGCGAAGCATATCCATTACCTGGGCCTCGGTGGCGAAACCAAACTGGTATTGAAATTTCCTTATCTCCGCCGTTCTTATCAAACCCGGAAAGAAGTGTGGAGCATGCTCATGGAGGCTTTGCCGGGAACCATCATCCTGGCCTTTGCAGCCATGTTTATTGCCACGGTGCTCGGCATTTTGCTGGGTGTGATAGCAGCCGTCAAGAAAGATACCTGGATGGATTCCACAGCCATTTTCGGTAGCGTGCTCGGCATTTCGGCACCTTCTTTTTTTATGAGCATCCTGATCGCTTATGTTTTTGGGTTTGTGCTGAGCCAATATACCGGACTACACATGACGGGCAGCCTTTTCAATACGGATCCTTTTGCCGGGAAGCAGTGGCAGCCTAAAAATCTGATCCTTCCCGCAGTCACACTGGGCATTCGTCCACTGGCAATCATCGCCCAGCTGACCCGTGGATCCATGCTGGATGTGCTGAACCAGGATTATATCCGGACGGCCCGCGCCAAAGGTTTGTCACGGAACCGGGTGATCTGGAAACACGGACTCAGAAACGCCCTGAATCCCGTGATCACTGCCATTACGGGCTGGTTCGCAGAATTGCTTGCCGGAGCATTTTTTGTGGAATATATTTTTGGCTGGAAGGGGATAGGAAAAGTAACCGTGGATGCGCTGGCCAAACTGGATTTTCCGGTGGTGATGGGATCCGTACTCGTCACTTCCTTTTTCTTTATCCTGATCAATATCCTGGCGGACTGGCTCTACCGCGTGGTGGATCCGCGGGTCACCTGATCACCACTTCTTTAATTAGTTTTTCTCCCAATGCTTCGTTAACCCGCTCCAGGATCAGTTCCTTTTTGTAAAGGAGTTCCTGTTTCAGCGGTGCCACAGTGGTATGAATATACAGGGTGTGGCCATGGATCTCAATCTGGTCGGTGTACCGGGCAATCGTTTTGCCCATGATCTTCTCCCATATTTCCGTAATCTGAAGGGCCAGCACGTTTCCTTTCAACCGGCTTTTATTCAGAAACAAACGCATGGCCTCGGCGAGTGAGTATTCTCCCATGATGTAAAGATAAGGGATGACGGTTGACGGTTGACCGATCTTAGGTGCGGATTCGTAATAAAAGCCGGACATCCGTCAACCGTCAACAATTCATTCTGGGTGTTTATAATGCAATCAATTCATAATCGACCGACAGTTTCCCCAAATGCTCCCGGATGCGGCTGTCATGTGTGTCCGTAAGAAAGAGCTGACCATTCCCCGGGGAACTAACCCTTTCCAACAGCCGGTGCATGCGGCCGGCATCCAGTTTTTCAAAAACATCATCCAGCAGGATGATGGGAGCGAAGCCCTTACTGGTTTTGAGCACATCATATTCCGCCAGTTTCATGGCAAAGAGCAGGCTCTTACGCTGTCCCTGTGAGGCGATATTTTTAAAATGCTGGCCTTTGAGCCGCAATTCAATATCATCTTTATGAATGCCGGCATGCGTTCGTTGCAGCAGCATGTCCCGGTCGCGCGTTTTATGTAACAGTTCCGCAAAAGAAGAATGCGTCAGGTCGCTTTGATAAGAAAGTTCGAGATCGTCGTCTGATCCGGCTATATAGTGGTAAATGGATCTGACGGCAGGCAGTAGTTCGCGGAAGAATTCCTGACGCTTCACAAATATATAGGTGCCGGGAACCAGCAACTGGGCATCATAAACATCCAGCAGGATCTTATCCTTTGTAATCCGGTCCGCCAGGGCCCGGAGCAGATTGTTCCGCTGCTGCAGCAGCCGGTTGTACTCAATGAGGTATTGCAGGTACTGCGGATCCAGCTGACAAAGTAAAGCATCTGTGTATCTTCTGCGTTCGTCGCTTCCTTCGGTGATGATACGTGCATCATCCGGCGTGATGATCACACTGGGAAACTTTCCGATATGCGCAGAAAGACGCTGATAAAGCGCATCGTTGACGGTCACTTCCTTTTTCCCGGTCTCCCGTAGAATACAAGTCACTTTCTGATCCAGTCCCCCGGCGTCAAATTCCCCCTCGATGCGGAAACCGGATTGGCCGTGATGAACATTTTGCAGGTCTGATTTATAAAAATAACTCCGGGTAAAGCTGAGATAATAAATCGCATCCAGCAGATTGGTTTTTCCCACGCCATTGTTCCCATAAATGCCAATAACCTGCTTATTAAAAGAAAATGTTTCTTTCAGATAATTTTTATACTGGACCAGGGATATATACTTTAGGGATAGCATAGAGG
>DASRLM010000285.1:0-3523 GCA_035648455.1 Puia sp.
ATCCAGTGATTCCCGGATGGCTTTCTGCAGATCGGGGGTAAGGATCACTTTGGACCCATCCTGCTGCAGGAATCTTTTGGTATCGATCAGGCTGATTACGGGAAGATCTACCTGACCGTATCGTTCGGCCAGTTCGGCAAACCCGTATTTGCCGGTCTGCGCATTATAATAACTTTCTATGGAGGGCGTGGCGCTGCCCAACAGCACTTTGGCACCAAACAAACCGGCATAAAAAATAGCCGTATCGCGCGCGTGATACCGGGGCGCCGGATCCTGTTGTTTGTACGATGTATCGTGTTCTTCATCCACAATGATAAGACCCAGGCCGGAGAAAGGCAGAAAAAGGGATGACCGGGCACCCATCAGCACTTTCACTTCCCCGCTGCGCACTTTGTTCCAGATCTCGAATCGTTCATTCTGGCTGAACCGGCTGTGGTAGATGCCCAGAAAGCCACCGAAGTGCTGCTGCAGTTTGCGTACGATCTGCGAGGTAAGCGCAATTTCCGGCACCAGGTAAAGCACCTGCTTGTTTTCCAGCAGGAACTTCTCGATCATTTTGATATATACCTGCGTTTTACCGCTGGACGTGATGCCATGAAGCAGGCTCACCGGTTTGGTTTCAAAATTTTCGCTGATGGTCCGGTATACCCGTTCCTGTTCCGCCGAAAAGACAAAATCGATCTGTATGTTTTTTGGCAACGGGCGCAGGCGGTCGATGGATCTTTGTTCCGCTACCAGGATATTTTTCGATATCAGCCCCTTGAGCTGGGCGTCTGACGCACCGGATTTCTTCAGAAGTGCCGTACGGGTCACCTCCGGTTCCGTTTTCTGCAGATGCAGGAAACTCAATAAAAGTTCCACCTGCTTTTCCGCGCGCTGCAGTCTTTTATCTTCATTTAAAAGCTGCTCCAGCTTTTCTTCCGCAGCATAATCGGGATGCAGCAGAATATAGGTCTCCTTGCGGGGTTTATAGGATTCCGTGAGGGCTTCCCAAACGAAACAAACGGATTTTTCAATCAGCCGTTTCACCACCGGATAAACGGTGGAACTGCCGAGGATTTCCTGGGCTGCGGAGAGTTTCAGTTCCTTTTTTATCAGGAGGGCCTCGGCAAGCAGGAATTCTTCATTATCCAATGCGGAAAAATCATCGCCGTACGCTTCCTGGAAAACCAGGATGCTTTCACTGCTCAGCTTAAAATGGGCCGGCAGGGATGCTGCCATCACCTCGCCTTCAGAACACATATAATATGCGGCAATCCATTCCCAGAGTTTCAGTTGTTCCGCAAAGATCAGAGGCTCAGCATCCAGCACATGTCCGATGGGTTTGGGGTCGAAGGCGTCCGGCTTTTCGGTGACAAACCGCTTCAGTATGCCAGCATATTTTTTATTCCGCAGTGTCACTTCCACCCGGCAGCCGGGCAGAAGTCCGGGTAATAAATCATCCGGGACCGACCAGGTATAGTTCCTGGGGAGTGCGAGCGGTATGATGATTTCTGCGTACAATCTTTTGCTATTGCTATTTAAACAAGGAAAACGGTTGGATGTTCGGTTTTACCGGGATCTGATCCAGGACGCCCCGTAAGCGGTCAGCTGCTGATCCATCACCCGGAAAACATGCTCCTTGTACTGATTCAGGGCGGTTAAGGTAAAACCTTCGGGACTGATTTCGCTCAGGAAAATAACCCGGGATCTCCCCGGCCTTAAACTGAAAACGGACCGGTAATTCATCAGGGTATAATTATCCAGGAAAAGCACCGGTTTTATGGGTGTTTGCGTTTGAATGGAGAGCCGGAAGGCACCGTCGTAAAATGATTTCAGTGCATGTCCCGTTTCATTGAATGTTCCCTCGGGGAAGATAAAAACGGAAACATGATGCGCCAATATATTTTTCAGTTCCCGCACACTCTGCGCCCTTTGCGTGGTGCTGTTGCGGTCTACCAGTACCGCGCCGCGACTGTATATATACCCAAAAACAGGGATTTTTTTGAGTTCCGCTTTGGCCAGCACCCGGAAGGGCTGTTTGCGGATGGACTTGAAAATACAGGGTATGTCCAGGTAGGAAATATGGTTGCTCACAAAAACATAACTTTTCTGCGGGTCGTACGGTTCCTCAAAAATATTCTGATGACGAATGCCCAGCAGGAAATACCAGCAGTCGGCCCAGACCCACACCAGCCGGCAGATCATGTTCCCGCCGGTGATCTTTCCGAATAAAGAAAAAACCAGCACAAAAGGAAAAGCGATCATCGTGAACAGGATGAACCAGAGGAGCGCATAGATCGTGTAAACTGCCCGGAGAATACTGAACCAAACCTTCATTCCATCTCTTTCTGTGAAAACAAAATTAGCCAATAAGGGTCAAAGCCCTTCAGTTGCAATGGCATTGCCATTCCACATGGAGTTCGATACAGGTTATCACGATGAGCTTTTCACCGGAAGGGGCAACCACAATCCGGAGATACTGGTGTTCCTGCGTAAGGGCTTCCACGGCATATTTGGGATCGGGTTTTGCATCCGGTTCACTCCTGGCATAATTGATGGTACCCGAATCCAGCACTTCCTGTATTTCCCGTTTGGTAATATGCCGACAATCCATCCGGCAACGCGCATGACGGGTAAAGATAAGACGGCCATGGCGGTTGAACGGATCATGGACCGCAGCTACTGTCTTAGCGGGCTTTCCGGCCACCGGCGTAGCGGCCGGATCATGACAGGCCAGCAACACGAAAACAAGAAGAACGGATCTGAAACACGGATTGGTCAAACGCATGTTTTCTAAAGATACAGCGCAATTATTTCTTCGAGGGACTGTATCTTTGCGCCCTTATGACAGCACCCAGAACCGTCGCCTTTCATACCCTGGGGTGTAAACTGAATTTTTCAGAAACATCCTCGTTATCCCGCCTGATGCAGCAGGCAGGATTTGAGAAAAGAGCGTTCGACGCTGACGCGGATGTATATGTGATCAACACCTGCTCGGTCACCGAAAATGCGGATAAGGAATGCCGTTATCTGGTGCGGCAGATACAAAGAAAATCCCCGGAAAGTTTTGTGGTGATCACGGGTTGTTATGCCCAGCTCAAACCCGAAGAGATTGCCGGTATACCGGGTGTGGACCTGGTGCTGGGCGCCGGGGAAAAATTCAACATCGTGGAGCACATCAGCCAGCTGGTGAAGGGAGATCCCTCTAAAATATGCAGTTGCGATATTGGCGAAGTGCAGCAATTCCACGACGGGTTTTCCGATAACGACCGCACCAGGGCCTTTCTCAAAGTGCAGGATGGCTGCGATTATACCTGTTCCTTTTGTACCATCCCGATGGCCCGGGGCAGGAGCCGCAGCGATACCATTTCCCATGTACTGGAGAATGTGCGCGGGCTTGCGGCAAAGGGTATTCAGGAGACAGTGCTCACCGGCGTGAACCTGGGTGATTTTGGATATGCCGCTCCTTCCGGCAGTGCGCCCGGACAGGCTGTTTCGAATACTGCTTTCGAAACGCCTCCATCCATCGTGAAACGAAAAC
>DASRLM010000286.1:0-2420 GCA_035648455.1 Puia sp.
ATTATATATACATAGGCACCATAATAGCCCAGGCTGCCCAGCAAGGTGAATGCTGTTCCCCAGATTGACCGGTTCACTGCAATCCGGCGGTTGCTGAGATAAAACTTATCAGCCAGCACTTTGAACTTATCGATAATAAATGCGGAGAGGTTAAAGATCTTGACCTCTTTGGCCGTTTCGTCGCTGGCACCGAGGAAGCGCAGGTAGTCCAGTTCCCTGCGTTCGGGGGTTTGCCGGCGGTTGAGCGCATAGGTCTGATCGTTGAAATAAGATTCGCCTATAAAAGACGGGAGGATACTGATGAACAGCAGAAGGATCAGCCAGGGATTAAACAATACAAGACCCGCGGCCAGAAAACCCATGGTGATCAGGTCCTGCACCTGACTCAATACCTGTGAGAGCAACAACGTCCGGCCCGTCGTCTGCTGACGCGCTCTTTCGAGCTTATCATAAAAAACAGCATCCTCAAATTGTTCCAGGTCCAGCTTGGCCGCATGTTCCATGATCTGCACGGAACTCATATTACCAAAAAGATCACCCAGCAGACTGTCCAGCAAGGAAATGCATCGTCCCAGGGCATCATTGATCAGCGCCAGGGCAAACTCAATGGCGATCAGGGTCCACATATGGGTCATGGGTCCGCTGCCGTGATCCCTGTTCAGGAAAATAACTTCATCGATGATGAGCCTGCCAATATACAGCACCGAGACCGGAATTGCAGAGCGCAAAAGGCGGAGGCCGACGTTGGAAAGGGTCATCCAGGGACTGACCGCCCAGACCAGTTTAAAAAAAGCCGGCAGGTTCCGAAGGGCTTTCAGCCGGTCTTTCCAGCTGGGCTTTTGTTGATTGGAAACCATTTTTTAGTGGGTGCAATTTACAGATTCCGCTCCGAAATGCCGAAGCAGTTTGCCTGGTACGATGTTTTCAGTAGCTATTCCAAACAACAACGCATGAAAAGTCTGGGAATCATCCTCATCGTTATCGGAATCGCCATGATCATCATCCGGGGCGTTTCGGTACCCACACAGAAAAAAGTGGTCGACATCGGCTCACTGGAAATCAACAAAACAGAAAACAAGTGGATTGGCTGGCCAACCTATGCGGGAGCCATCGTGGCCATTGTAGGTGTAGTGCTCACGGTTTCTTCGAAGAAGAGAAGCTGACGCCTCCTGCAAAACGGCCGTAAACATCATGCCCCCGCAGGCTTTTTAGGATATTTCAGCTTTTCGGCGGGCGTCGGAGGCCGCACCCAGGAATTGTCATACGGTTTAAAGGCAGCGTTTTCCAGCACGGATTTCAGGGGGATCTTATTGTCCATAAAACCGGCGAGCGCATCAAAGGCGGCCCGGTTTTCTTTTTTTAGGATCAGCAAAGAAGCATTGGCGCCGGCTTTGGCGGCGATGGGAACCCCTCCGCCCAGTTCGGCCCAATGGCCACCCAGGATCAGGTTCTTCACGGGCGTGCGGTAATGGGAAATTTTGTTCTGCATGTTTTTACGACCGGGACGTGCACCCATCATGGTTCCATTTTTATTTCCGGTATAACGCCAATGGGTAACCGGAGTGGCCACTTCATAGAACAGGATATGGGAACGCAGTCCCGGTGCCAGCTTTTCTTCCACGCGGTCGATGATCACGTCGGCCACCTGCTGTTTAAGCCGGTGATAGGCTTCGCCCCGTAACCGGTTCCCGCCAGCATCCATCTCCGTTTTCCATTCGTCCTGGTAGTTCATGAAGGCGGGCATGTACAAAGTAAGGGTGCCCTCGCCTTCCGGGGCCAGGGATTTGTCGCGCAGGGAAGGCGCAATGATGCTGATCTCGGTGGTGAGGGGATCGCCGGAAACCTGGGCATCGTAGGGCTGATTCTCATCAACGAGGTGAATCAGCTCTTCATTAAATCCGAGTTGCTCTGCCGTACAATCCAGCGCCAGGGAAATGGTGATGGATGAGCTGTACAGGTCCGCCTGTTTTAATTTCCTTTTTAATTTCGCCGGAACCACCCCGGGGGGAAGCATTTGTTCGTACACCGTTTCCACATCGCAGGCCGCAATCACGTATTTACTTTCTACCTGTTGTTGCCGGCCGCGGTGCTCAAAGCTGAGTCCCACACAACGGCGATCCCTGATCAGGATTTTTTTTACACTACACTGAAGGGCCACCTGGTTATTATAATAAGACACCACATGCTGTAACCATTGCGGAATTACCTGGCTTCCGCCCAGTGGGGGGCTCTGGAAATCGCCAAAATACGCCCATCCTATGGGCACCAGGCAACCCAGCAATTCATTCTCCCCGGTGAACAGCTTTTGCAGCGCAGCATCTTTGAAAAAACCGCTGAGTCCTTTTTTTAAACCGCTTTCGCCGGAATAAGAAATATAGGGAATGAACGGAATGGCAAATTCCAGCATGCTGAATTTATGC
>DASRLM010000287.1:0-9229 GCA_035648455.1 Puia sp.
CCCGCATCCTGGGGAAAATTGAACTGCCGGTAGAATCGGAAAAGCCCAAACAGACTGATGAAAAAAGGAAAAGGAAACGGATTCCGATTGAAAAACGGGAAACAGGCCGTCCGGCAGCCGCTGCCGGAACGCCGGTTCAGCGGGAACCAAGACCCGGTGCCGCCGGAAGGCCCATCCTCCGCCGTGATCTGAGAGGAGCAGGCACTGCAAACAGGAGCCATGCAACCCCCCGCGAACAAAAAGAAATCGATAAAAAAGAAATTCAGGAAAAGATCCGGGAAACCCAGGCCAAACTGGCCGGCACCGGGGGACGTGGAAAAAGCCTTAAAGCCAAATACAGAAGGGCAAGACGGGAAGAGAATGCCGAACACGCTGGTACGGAAATACCGGAAGACAATAAACTGCAGGTTACCGAATTTGTCAGCGTCAGTGAGCTGGCCAACCTCATCGATGTGAGCTATGCTGACATCATCGGCAAATGTATGAGCCTGGGCATGATGGTTTCCATCAACCAGCGTCTTGAAGCGGATGTGATTGAACTGGTAGCCGGTGAATTCGGATATAAAGTGGAATTCATCGGTATTGATGATGCGCTGGAAATGGAAGAAGATGATATTGAGGATCTTCCCGAAGAGCTGCAGCCCAGATCGCCTGTGGTAACCATCATGGGCCATGTGGATCATGGTAAAACTTCCCTGCTGGATCATATCCGCGCTGCTAATGTGGTTGCCGGCGAGGCTGGAGGAATCACCCAGCACATCGGTGCTTACCAGGTAACTACGGCAAACAATAAAAAAATCACTTTTCTGGATACGCCCGGCCACGAAGCCTTTACAGCCATGCGTGCGCGCGGCGCCAAGGCAGCCGATATTGCGGTGATCGTGATCGCTGCCGATGATGCCATCATGCCCCAGACAAAAGAAGCCATCTCGCATGCACAGGCCGCGGGACTCCCCATGGTGTTTGCCATCAATAAAATTGATAAGGACGGGGCCAATCCCGAAAAGATAAAGGAACAACTGGCCGGCATGAACCTGCTGGTGGAAGACTGGGGTGGAAAATACCAGAGCCAGGAAATATCCGCCAAAAAAGGATTGAATATTGATCTGCTGCTCGAAAAGATTCTGCTGGAAGCGGAAATCCTGGATCTAAAGTCCAATCCGGACCGCGAAGCTTCGGGTACCGTCATTGAGGCATCCCTCGACAAGGGACGCGGATATGTGGCCACCGTACTGGTTCAGGGCGGAACCCTGGAAAACGGCAACCTGGTGGTCTCCGGTCAATATTATGGCAGGATCAAAGCCATGTTCAACGAGCGGAATAAAAAAGTGGAAGATGCACCGCCCTCTTCTCCTGTGCTCATCCTGGGATTGAATGGCGCCCCCCAGGCAGGAGAAAAATTCAGGGTATATGAAGAAGAAGGGGAAGCCAAGGATGTGGCCAATAAACGCGCGCAATTGCTCCGTGAGCAGGGTATACGTACCAAAAAACACATTACGCTGGATGAAATCGGACGGCGTCTGGCACTGGGTAACTTCAAGGAACTCAACCTCATCATCAAGGGTGACGTAGATGGTTCCGTGGAAGCACTCAGTGATTCCCTGCAGAAATTGTCCACGGAAGAGATCGCGGTGCGCGTGGTGCACAAAGCCGTCGGCGCCATAACGGAAAGCGATGTATTGCTGGCCACCGCTTCGGATGCAGTGGTTGTTGGATTTAATGTGCGGGCATCCATGCAGGCCGGTAAACTGGCTGAGAATGAAGGCGTGCAAATCAAAACCTATTCCATCATTTACAATGCCATCGAAGAAGTGAAGAGCGCAATGGAAGGCATGCTGGAACCCAAGATCCAGGAAAAAGTGGTTGCCAATGTGGAAATCCGCAATGTGTTCAAATTCGACAAGGCGACCGTTGCCGGATGTTATGTGCTGGATGGTAAGATTTACAGGAACTCCAAGATCAGACTGGTTCGCGATGGCATCGTGATTTATCCCATCGGTGAGGGCGCCACAGCTGAACTGCAATCCCTGAAACGCTTCAAGGACGATGCCAAGGAAGTGCCTTCCGGCATGGAATGCGGACTGACCATTAAGAATTACAGCGATATACGTATAGGTGATATCGTGGAAGCATACGAGGAGGAAGAAGTAAAAAGGACACTTTAGGACCGTTGACGGTTGACGGATGACGGTTGACGGACTTTTATGTTCGCATTCGCAACTGGAGCCAGTCAACCGTCATCCGTCAACCGTCATCTAAATTCAAAGCGGGCTAGCAATATTTTGTTAAATCGCCCGGTTTACCTTTTAACATCTTCCAACAGGCGTATTTTTGAACGTTTTAGCAACCGTTTTATGAAAAATGTATTACTCACCGGAGTTACGATGCTTCTTGGATTTGCAGGCTTCTGCCAGCAAAAAGTGGTAGCGGATAAGATCATTGGCATTGTGGGAGATAAGATCGTGCTGAAATCGGAGATCTTTATAGCGAATGAAGACATCAAAAGACAGGGCGGACAGGAGCAAAACGACTGTGCGCTGCTGGATGGTATGCTTACCCAAAAGGCCCTGGTACTGCAGGCCCAGAAAGATTCGATTCCGGTAACCGACGAAGAAGTGGAAGCGGAAATAGATCAGCGCGTTCGCTTTTTTGTACAACAGTACGGAAGCAAGGAAGCGCTGGAACAGATATCCGGAAGGTCCATCTACCAAATGCGGGAAGATTTCCGGCAACCCATCAAGGAACAAAGGATGGCCGCCGGCATGCGCAGCAAAATTGTGGACGGCATAAAAATCACACCAACTGAAGTAAGGGAATATTTCGATAAAATTCCAAAAGACAGTCTCCTGTTTTTTGATTCTAAAATGCAGATCGGGCAAATAGTTATTTACCCCAAAGCCAGCCGGGACATTGAACTCCTCGCCATTGAGGAGCTGAACGGATATAAAAAACAGGTGGAAGACGGAAGCAGGAAATTTGAAACACTGGAAAGCCTGTATTCCGATGATCCGGGAACCAAGACCAACGGGGGCACCTATCAGCTGAACAAAGGCGATAAACAATGGGACCCTATATTTTTGAACAATGCATTCCGCCTAAAGGAAGGACAGATTTCCCCGGTCATAAAATCAAAGTTCGGTTATCACATCATCCAGATGGTGAGCCGCTCCGGTGATGATGCCATCATTCGCCACATTCTTCGCATTCCCCAGATTACCGAAACGGAATCCAACGAAGCCATTGCCCATTTGGATACCGTGCGGGATAAACTGGAAGCAGGAACCCTGAGTTTCGGTGAAGCGGTGGCCCGGTACAGTGACGATGATATGGCAAAATATACGGCAGGCATGATCCTGGCCCCGGATGGCTCGAATTATTTAGAATTTGATAATCTGGATAAAAGTCTCGTACTGTTATTAAAAGATGCCAATCTGAAACCCGGTCAGTATTCAAAACCAACCCTTTTTACAGATGAAAAGGGTAAAAAAGCGGTCCGGATTGTTTATCTGCTATCCAAAACAGAACCCCATAAGGAAAATTTCAGGGATGATTATAACTTCATAGCCCAACGTTCCCTGGAACAAAAGAAGAATATTGCCCTGCAGAAATGGTTCCAGGCCAGAATAAGTACCTATTACATCATGATCGACAAGGATTACCAGCACTGCCCCAACCTTTCGAAATGGGAAACCAGACAGTTTGCGACCGCAAACTAATAAGGGTAAACACTTAGAACACTCAAAATACCGGAAATTCTATTACATTTTCATATCACTTATAACTATATTACAGTTATATGTAAGGACCTGAATAAGGTTTTTATTACCCCACTACCTATTAAAACCCCGCCGGCATGATTAGCATTTTAATAGCGGATGATCACAAACTGATTAGGGAAACCTGGACTTACATCTTGAATAACGATGTGAGGTTCAAAGTGATAGCATCATGCGAGGATTCGGAAGAAGCAATCAGGCTTACCCGGCAGACGCATCCCGACGTGATACTGATGGATATCAACATGACCCCCTTTTCGGGGATGGAAGCCACCCGGAGGATCCGGGAAGTTTGGTCCCGGTCCAGGATCATTGGTGTTACCATGCATTCCCAGCCTTCTTATGCCCGTAAAATGATGCAGATCGGTGCCAGTGGATATGTTACCAAAAACTCTTCCCGTGAAGAGATGATGGAGGCCATCGTGACAGTTCACGCGGGTAATAAATACATCTGCAGCGAAATAAAGGAGATCATGTCGGATCAATCCGAACGAAAGCCCGTTGCTGCCGTTGCCCGTATTAACTCGGTAACAGAGCGGGAGATGGAAATCATCAACCTGATCAAAAAAGGCAATTCTTCCAGGGAAATCTCCAATACGCTTAATATTTCCCTGAAAACGGTGGAAGTGCACCGTCATAATATTCTTAAGAAGCTGAAACTCAAGAACTCAGCTTCGCTGGTAAACTTTATGAATACCCGCTCTACCTACATTTAACACCGTGTTTTCCGGTTTTCTGGTAATTGAATTACCTTTGCGCTTCATTTTCTTCCGTATGCGACGAACCGTAAGCTCCGTCGCGCCATTAAAAAAGACAAAATTGAGCGACGAAATTAAACATGAGTGCGGAATGGCATTCATCCGGCTTCGCAAACCTTTCTCTTATTATCTCCAAAAATACGGTACGGCATTGTATGGCTTAAACAAGCTTTACCTGCTCATGGAAAAACAACACAACCGTGGTCAGGATGGCGCTGGTGTGGCTTCGGTAAAGCTCGATGTTGAACCTGGTTACCCTTTTCTTCACCGCTTAAGAAGCAACAACAATCAACCCATCTCCGATATTTTTTCAAAAATTCACGACGAAGTGAGTGATTTGGAAAAATATCAGCCGGATATTACCCGGCATCCCGGCCTGCTCAAGGGCCATATCTCCATGATGGGCGAGTTGCTTCTGGGTCACCTGCGCTATGGAACCCAGGGAAGAAATAATGTGGAATTCTGTCATCCTTTTATAAAAAGAGACACGCTTCCGGCGCGGAATCTGGCACTGGCAGGCAACTTTAACCTGGTGAATACGGATGAATTGTTTGCCCTGATCAATATCGAGCCTGGTGAATTTCAGAAGCAAAGCGATCTGGCCGCCATGATGGAAGTCATTCATCATTTTATCGTACAGGCTGATGAGGAGTCGCCCGAGCAACTGAATGTAAAGAAAGTGCTGCAGAAGGCGCTGCCCCTGTTTGATGGCGGGTTTACGGTGGGCGGGCTGATTGGAAACGGGGATGGCTTTGTGTTTCGCGATGCCCATGGCATCCGCCCTGCTTATTATTATGTTAGTGAAGACGTTATTGTAGCGGCATCGGAACGCTCTGCCATCCGCACCGTATTTAATGTGGGTGAAAACGAGGTGCTCGAACTCATGCCGGGCAATGCCCTGATCGTAAAATCAAATGGAAAATATTCCATAGACCAGATACTGGAAACAAAGGAACGCAGGGCCTGCAGCTTTGAACGCATTTATTTTTCGCGCGGCAGCGATGAAAAAATTTACCGCGAAAGGATTGCCCTCGGATACAACCTGAGTGAACAGATACTTACGGCCATCAACCAGGATCTTAAAAACAGCATATTTTCTTTTATTCCCAATACGGCTGAAGTGGCTTTCTACGGACTGTGGAAGGGCCTGGATGATTATTTGAAAAAGGTAATGGTTCAGCGCATTCTTTCCTGGGGAGATGAAGTTACTGAAGAGAAACTTACCCAGATGATCAACCGGAAAATCCGGATTGAAAAAATTGCGATCAAAGATGTCAAGATGCGCACATTCATTACTTCCGACGTGAGCCGGAATGAAATGGTACAGCATGTTTACGACATTACTTACGGCACCGTACAAAAAGGTTTGGATACCCTCGTCGTAATAGATGATTCCATCGTCAGAGGCACCACCCTGCGGGAAAGTATCGTACGGATGCTGGCCAGGCTGGAGCCCAAAAAAATAATCATCGTTTCTTCCGCTCCGCAAATCCGCTATCCGGATTGTTATGGCATCGACATGAGTAAGCTGAAAGATTTCATTGCTTTCCGTGCGGCCATTGAACTGATGAAAGAACGTGGGAAAGAAAACTGCCTCACCGAATTGTATCAGCATTGCAAAGAGCTCGAAAGATTAAGCCAGTTACATACGGAAAATATCGTGCGCCAGGTATATAAACCTTTTACCACGCAGGAGATATCAGACAAGATCGCGCAACTCATCACACCACCGGAAATCCATACACCCGTCCAGGTCATCTACCAGACCATAGAATCACTGCACGAGGCCTGCCCCACCAATACCGGCGACTGGTACTTCACGGGGAACTACCCCACCCCAGGCGGAAACCGCGTGGTCAATAAAGCCTTTATCAATTATATGGAAGGGAAGAATGTGAGAGGGTATTAGCGCTGCGCTACGCGCTGGTTAATGGTATATGGTTGATGGACGATCGTGTAATGCAAACGGCTTTCCCTATTTATATCCTCAACTTCTGCTCCAGATAATTATGGAAACCACTGTTATCCATAGACAGCGAGCAAAATCCGGCTTGCTCGTCCATCAACCATCAACCATATACCATCAACTTAAAAAACAGCGTTTCCCCACCGCCAACAAAAAAGGCCCTAAAAAGGGCCTTTAAAATAGATTCGTATGAAATTTTATCCTTTTCTTTCGAGCAGATTGAAGAACTGATCCAGTAATGGAAGGATCACGATTCTTGTACGACGGTTAGCAGCGCGACCTTCGCGGGAGTCGTTGGTAGTAACCGGTACATATTCACCACGTCCGGCAGCAATCATTTTTGCAGGCGGAATATTGTATTTATGCTGCAGGATATGCACTACGGAAACAGCGCGCTGAACGCTCAGATCCCAGTTGTCCATTCCCTTTCCTTTGTAAGGAACATTGTCGGTATGGCCTTCCACCATAAATTCGATATCGGGCTGGTTCTTCAGCACATTAGCCACTTTACCCAGAACGGTTTTGGCGCCACTGGAAACCATCGAGCTTCCTGTTTTGAAAAGCAGTTTATCAGAGATGTCAATGAACACAACGCCCTTATCAATTTTAATATTCACATCAGAATCAGAAATGTCAGCAACCGCTCCCTTCAGATTCATCACGAGAGCCATATTCAGGGAATCTTTACGGGCCATGGCCGATTGCAGATCCCGGATGTAAGCATCTTTGGCCCCGATATTTTCCAGGGATTTCCTGATGCTTTCAGCCTGTGCGCTGGAGATCACGGAAAGGTCTTCCATTTGTCTCAATGCCTGTGTATTGTTATCCTTCAGGAAAGCAACCTGCTTGTTCAGGTCATCTACCTGTCCCTGAAGCGTATTTTTCTGGCCGGTCAGATCTGCTGTTTGCGTGTTACAATTCTTCAGGTCCCCCTGGAGTTTCGCGTATTCAGCACTTAATGAGTCAAAACGTGCCTGGGCGGCAGCCTGGGCGGCCTTGAATTTCTTGGTGCTCACGCAGGAAAAGAGCAGCAAGGATGAAAACGCGAAAAGTAGAATTTGCCTAAACTTCATAAGAATCATTTTAATTGAGAGTTAATGAATAAATCTATACGCCTTATAAAAATATATTATCGCAATAGCAATTGTTGTACCAATCCACTGCCAGCGCGAAGTTTATTTAACAATAATGCATTTTCAAGGATAATAAAACCCAATAACATAGGGTAAGACAGGTATTTAACAGGGGTAGGTTTAGCTCGTTTTCTCCGCGAATATATATCAAAAATGAAAAATCCAGCGCATTCGGTCACTGAAAATTTTATTTATGTCTGAAAAACAAAGTTTGCAAACTCATGAATAACCGCCATTCCGAACAGGATAACCACGGGAAATGGATCAGTAAACCTGGAGTTTACCGTTTTCGTAAATCGGAAGCACATTGGCCTGGTCGGGCTGCAGGCAATACCGGATGTCTTTTTCCAGCCCGTAGTCCATCAGCCGGGTATAATGCGAAGCATGATTGGATTGCATAAATCCAAACAGGTCGCCGCTGGCCTTGTTATACAGCGTTTTGGCAATATGGGACGAATCGCAGGGAATTGAGAAATGATCCTTAACCCGCTCAACCAGGGCACCTGCAAATAACAGGTCCTCAATATTTACCCTGTCTTTCCATGCTGCGCAGGCCAGGATCACATCATTTTTCTGATTGGCCAGATAATTGCTCACGGCGCTGAGATTAGAAAATGAACCGGCGACAATTTCCCGAGCACCTTTTTCAAGCGCCATGTGCAGCAGACGTGTGCCGTTGGTGGTGGTGAGTACCAAAATTTTATTTTCGATAAAATCACGCGAATATTCAAATGGGGAATTCCCGTGAAGCAATCCTTCTGCAATTTTTCCATCTCTTTCTCCGGCGGTGACGCAGTTGATCTGCCGGCCCAGCTCAATACATTTCGCCACACTGTCAACCGGAATAATATACCGGGCGCCATTAAACAAGGCCGTCGCCATGGTGGATGTTGCCCGCAGCACGTCAATAATCACGACCGTGGCCTGTGCTGCATCATATAAATTCAACAGGGCAGGGGAAACACAGGTATGCAACAAAGGTTTTAAATCAGGCATAAAGTAAAAAATAATTTCCCGGAGATTGAAAATAATATGCTGGTCATTTTTTGAAACCGGCAATTGTTCAGATCAGGATAAGAATGGAAGTTTAACCACCACCGCCTGCAATATTTTATCCCTTACCTTAATATGGATCCTGGAATCCAGCGGAGAAAAAGCCTGGTCAACATACCCCATTCCGATGGCCTTTCCAAGAGACGGCGACTGCGTTCCGGAAGTCACTTCACCAATAACCGTTCCCGAACCATCCGTAATCTCATGTCCATGCCGGGGGATGCCCCTGTCCAGCATCTCAAAACCAACCAGTTTTCTTCTTAACCCTTCCTTCTTTTGTTGTTCGATCACGGAACGGCCCGTAAAATCCTTGCTGAACTTAGTGATCCATCCCAACCCCGCAGACAAGGGAGAGGTATCGTCGTTAATATCGTTCCCGTATAAGCAATAGCCCATTTCGAGCCTCAGCGTGTCCCTCGCGCCCAAACCCGCAGGTTTTAAACCTTGTGACGAACCGGCTTCAAAAATAGCATTCCAGATTTTCTCTGCCGAACCGTTTTTATCTTCGAAATAGATCTCGACGCCGCCCGCTCCCGTATAACC
>DASRLM010000288.1:0-4956 GCA_035648455.1 Puia sp.
TGATGATCCGCTGATGACCGATGGTGGTTTCACCGAGGTGATACAGCAACTGGTTGCCATTCCATAATTCAATGGTAAAGGATTTTACCCTTTGTCCATTTTGCGTTGGTTCTTTCAGTTCAATGCAATTCAGTTTCTGCGCCTTATTGAAACGGACTTCCATAAAATTATTCGCATACGATTTACCTAGGTTCACCCAGGTTTTCTCATCCGCATCCGTGAGGGCCGCAGTCACTTCTTTTTTACCCAGCCATATTTTGGATCTGTCTGTTTTGATCAATGAAGAACGGAAGCTCTCCTGCCGCAACCTGGCAAATTCCATCAGCGCGGTGGAATCATAAGCCGTGATCAATCCCCTTCTGTCCGGCGGAACATTCAATATCAGGTTCGCTCCGCGACCAATGGATTTTAAATATATCGCAAATAATGTTTCCGGTTTTTTAACCAGGCTGTCTTCTGCCTGATGATAGAACCAGCCCGGGCGGATGCTGACGTCACATTCCGCAGGGATCCAGTTGGCCCCGTTTACATTGCCCTGATTCAGGGTATCGCCGGGCGGCGCGCCGACACCCCTCTTAAATCCGGCGGTATCCAGCAGGTTCCAGTTGGTGGTTCCGGCATACCCGCTTTCATTGCCCGCCCAGCGGATATCGGGACCGATATCGCTGAACACCGGTGTGTTCGGGGCTATCTCGCGCAGGGTGGATTCAAACCGGTGCCAGTCGTACTGCTGTTTTTTCCCGTTTGGTCCTTCTCCGTTGGCGCCATCCCACCAGAATTCAAAAAATGGCCCGTAGTTGGCCACCACTTCTTTCATCATATTGACAAATACATCGTTGTAGGCCGGGGTACCATAAGCCGGATTGTTCCGGTCCCAGGGAGAGAGATAAACACCAAACGACAATCCCACTTCCTTACAAGCCATGCTCAGCGCTTTCAGCACATCACCGTGGCCATTCTTCCAGCTGCTCTGCGCCACGGTATGTTTGGAATAAGCGCTCGGCCACAGGCAAAACCCGTCGTGGTGTTTGGCCGTGATCACGATGCCTTTGGCGCCGGCTGCTTTGGCAATGCGGCACCACTGACGGCAGTCCAGCGACGTGGGGTTGAACACTTCTTCTTTTTCGGAACCCTTTCCCCATTCCAGATCGGTGAACGTGTTGGGCCCGAAATGCATAAACAAATAAAAGTTGGCATCCTGCCATTTCTGCTGCATGGCACTGGGAAGCGGCGCGACAGGAGAAACCGGTTGGGAAAAAGCATTTGACAATAAATAAAAGATGGCTACTAAACTAATGAGGAACTTCTTCATAAATTATTATAAAAGCTGGTAAAATTGAAAAACCAATATACTTATTTTCTCTATTCTTATCTTAACCTACTTTTGCGCCTATAAAACAACGTATGTCTTTCTTTACAAATAAAGTGGTGGTTGTTACCGGCGGAAGCGATGGTATCGGCAGGGCCCTGATCGATGCCCTGATCCGTGCAGGCGCCAAGGTGGCCACCTGCGGAAGGCAGTATGATAAGTTATATGCCCTGCAGATGGAATACTCCCAGGTGATGCTGCATACCATGGTTTGTGATGTGAGTCATGAAGAGGAATGCAAACGGTTTATTAAATCAACCGTAGATACTTTTGGTACCGTGGATATCCTCATCAACAATGCAGGCATCAGTATGCGTTCCCTGTTTGACGATGCCGATACCGACGTGATCCGCCAGGTGATGGACGTGAATTTTATGGGCTCCGTATACTGTACCAAGTTTGCCCTGCCCTACATTATAAAACAAAAAGGGACCATCGTGGGCGTTTCTTCCACGGCCGGTTACCGCGGACTGCCCGGAAGAAGCGGTTACTCCGCTTCCAAATTCGCGCTCCAGGGCTGGCTCGAATCCCTTCTGACCGAACTCATGGATAACGGCGTACACGTGATGTGGGTGTCTCCGGGCTTTACCAGTTCCAATATCCGGAATGCCGCGTTGAACAGCCATGGCGTGGAACAGGGAGAAAGCCCGCTCGACGAATCGAAACTCATGAGCGCCGAAACCTGCGCCCGTTATATTCTGGGCGCCATAGAAAAAAGAAAAAGGGTGCTGGTGCTTACGTTCACGGGAAAACTCACGGTATTCCTGAATAAATTTTTTCCATCCCTGGCCGACAAACTGGTTCACCGGTATTATTTTAAAAACGGCGAATTGATCAAATAGACCCATTAAAACAGAACGGATTACCGATGGCGATCATTACCCTTACTTCTGACTTCGGACTGCAGGACTATATTGCAGGGGCGGTCAGGGGTCAGCTTTTGCAAATTGACCCGGACTTCCGGATCCACGACATATCCCACCAGGTGGCCCCTTTTAATTATCCCCAGGCCGCTTACATCTGCCGCAACGCCATTTTACAGTTTCCTGCAAATACCTATCACATCATCCTGGTGAACCTGTTTGAAAAAAAACCGGAACACCTGCTGATGGCCCGTTTTAACGGCCAGTATTTTTTTTGTGCCGACAACGGACTGATCAATATGATCCTGCCACCCAAACCGGAGATGGTGATCGGTATCCCCCTGGATCAGCACGCCATTAAAAATACCCTCTATTGCACCCGGGTGATCGGCAACGCCATCCACGATCTGGAAAACGGACGCATCCCGGAAACCCTGGGTGATCCACAGATCGCCTACATTGAAAAAAATGAACTCAGGCCCGTACTGGCAGAGAATTACATGGAAGGACAGATCATTTTAATCGACAATTTCGAAAACGTGATAGTCAACATCACCCGCGCTGAATTTGAGGAACAGCGCAGGGGACGCGGGTTCCGGATCGTATTCAAAAGAGATGAAAGCATTGAACGGATCAGCGAGACCTATGCCGACGTGCCGCTGGGGGAAAAACTGGCCCTTTTTAATTCAGCCAACTACCTGGAAGTGGCCATACACAAAGGCAATGCCGCCGGGTTATTCGGATTACAGGATTTTACAGACCAGTCGCTGCAGCATTATTTGTTTTACCAGACTGTGCGGATTTATTTCGAGTAGTAAGAGCTTGTTTTGTTTGTTGACGGATGACGGTTGATGGTTGATCGACTTTGTGTGCGGATCCGCACCTGATGTCCGTCAACCATCAACCGTCAACCGTCAACCATCAAGTAACCTCCAACCACCAACCATAAACCGCCAACTGCCCAAAAGATATCGTTAAAGGCTGAAACAGAAGCGCTCATCTGTCAACTTCCTCCTATATTTGTCAATCCTAAAAAAATCAACGGACTATGAACTTTAAGAAGGTGAATAACATCTCGGGCTGGGCTGTTTGTCTTTTTGCCTGTATGGTGTATGTTTTAACCATGGAAGCCTCGGGCAGTTTCTGGGACTGCGGAGAATTCGTATCCAGTGCCTACAAACTGCAGATCCCCCATCCGCCCGGCGCCCCGCTGTTCGTGATGATGGGCCGTTTTTTCATCATCCTCTTTGGTGATAATCCGTTAACAGCAGCCAGGGCAGTGAATTTCATGAGCGCCATCCTGAGCGGGCTCACCATCCTCTTCCTCTTCTGGTCCATCACCCATTTCGCCCGTAAAATCATCCAGAAAACAAACCTGGAACTCACCTCAGGACAGATTTTTACCATCGTGGCCGCGGGTGTCGTCGGCGGACTGGCCTATACTTTCTGCGATTCATTCTGGTACAGCGCCGTGGAAGGCGAAGTATACGGTTCCTCTTCCTTTTTTACCGCCCTGGTTTTCTGGGCAATCCTGAAATGGGAGGATGTAGCCGATCAACCCGGATCGGACCGCTGGATCATCTTTATTTTTTATATGATGGGCCTTTCCATCGGCGTCCATCTGCTGAACCTGCTTACCATTCCGGCCATTGTTATGGTATACTATTATAAAAGGTATAAACCCACAGCCTGGGGTGCGGTAGCCGCTTTTGTGGTGGGTTGTATGATCACCGGCCTGGTGCAGAAGTTTGTTATCCAGTATACCATCAAGGGCGCAGCCTGGTTTGATATCCGTTTTGTGAACGACCTCAACCTGCCGTTCTTCTCCGGATTTGCCTTCTTCTTCATTCTGCTTGCCGCCATCCTGGTGTTCGGACTCCGTTACGCCATCAGGAAAAAATATTACCTGCTTAAGGTGGGCATCTGGTGCGTTTCCTTCATGCTGATTGGTTATTCCACTTATTTCACCACAATGATCCGCTCCAATGCCGATCCTGCGATAGATATGTTTAATGTGGACAATCCGGTGAGCCTGGTGGGATATCTGAGCCGCGACCAGTATGGTGACTGGCCGATCGTGTACGGACCGGATTACACTGACCGTCCCCCGCGCAGTGAAGGTTCCGACCAGTATATCAAAGGCAAGGACAAATACCTTGTTGCCGGGAAATCTGTAGTGCAGGACTGGGGCAATACACCATCCTCCCATTTCTTTCCCAGAATGTGGGACAACCAGAATGACCGCGGACAGGTAGATGTATATAAACGATATGGCGGCGTGGATGAGGGCGACCAGCCCAATATGGGCAACAACATCAGGTATTTTATTGCCTATCAGACATACTGGATGTACCTCCGGTATTTCTTCTGGAACTTCTCCGGAAAACAAAACGACCTCCAGGGCTTTGGTAACCGGCGGGATGGAAACGCCATCACCGGTATTCCGTTCGTGGATAATTTACTGTACGGCGACCAGAGCAAAATGCCTGACAGCATTCGTTCAAAAAACAAATCGTACAACCGCATGTATGCCCTGCCCTTTATCCTGGGCATGATCGGGCTGGCATTCCAGTACACCCGGAACAAAAAAGATTTCATCATCAACTTCCTGTTGTTTTTCTTTACCGGTATGGCCGTGGTGATCTATCTCAACCAGGCCGGTCAGCAGCCCCGCGAACGGGACTATGCTTATGTGGGATCCTTTTACGCATTCGCCATCTGGAT
>DASRLM010000289.1:0-3759 GCA_035648455.1 Puia sp.
CGCGAGGGTAAAGTGTATGATACGGATAAATTTATGTGGCTGCAGGGAAGGCAGGTATGGTGTTTTGCCATGCTTTATAACTTGGTGGAAGAAAAACAGGAATGGCTTGATTTTGCTGTGCATGGAGCAGATTTTATTGAGAAATATGGGAGAGATGAAGCGGGTGACTGGTATTTTTCATTAACCCGGCAGGGTCAGCCATTGGTGCAACCGTACAATATTTTTTCTGATTGTTTTGCAGCGATGGGTTTCGGCCAGCTATACAAGGCCACGAATAGGGAAGTACATAAGGAAATAGCGGTCCGGACTTTTTATAGAATACTCAACCGGATAGAAAACCCGAAGGGAAAATATTCAAAAGTTGTTCAGGGAACACGGTCCCTGAAAGGCCTTTCTCTTCCCATGATCCTTTCCAACCTGGTATTGGAGATTGAACATGTGCTTCCCCCCGAAGTAGTGGAAAGAACGATCCGGAATTGTATCCATGATGTCATGGGTGATTTCTATCATCCAGAATCCGGTCTCATGCTTGAAAATATAACTGATGACGGCGCATATTCTGATTCTTATGAAGGAAGAATGATTATGCCCGGGCACAGCCTTGAATCCATGTGGTTCCTGATGGATATTGCGGTAAAGGAAAACGATCAGGAATTGATTAGAAAGGCCGTTGACATTTCACTAAATTTAATCGAATATGGATGGGACAGGCAATATGGGGGGATCTTTTATGTGTTGGATATAAAAGGGCATCCGCCACAACACCTGGAATGGGATCAGAAATTATGGTGGGTTCATCTGGAAGCTCTCGTGGCTATGCTTAAGGGTTACTATCTTACCGGGGATGAACGATGCCTTACCTGGTTTGAAAAAATCCATGATTATACCTGGAGTCATTTTCCGGACAAAGAGGGTGGGGAATGGTTTGGTTATCTTAACCGCCGGGGAGAAGTTTTGCTGCCGTTGAAAGGAGGCAAGTGGAAGGGTTGTTTTCATGTTCCCCGCTGTCTTTATCAGGCGTGGAATACATTGGAGTTGATATTGACAAAACAACATGCGGTAATCGGTTAAATTTTCAAGGGAATGGCAAATGTATTTGTGCCCAATACGCTCATTATCCAGCCGGGTGAACGAAACAAACAGGGATATCTGCCTGCCTTGGTTTGTCTTGCCGTATTATATTTTATGCTGGGTTTTATTACCTGTATGAATGATACGCTGGTTCCATTTTTTAAGAAAGGATTTACCCTGACCTATACGGAATCGTCCCTTGTGCAGTTTTATTTTTTTCTTACCTATGGCCTTTTTTCTATTCCTGCCGGAAAGGTTATTGAAAAGGTCGGGTACCAAAACGGAATGATCTGCGGATTTTTGCTGGCGGCTGCAGGCGCATTAATTTTCTTTCCCGCTTCCGTTTTTCATGTGTATTATTTGTTCCTGGCCGCACTTTTTATCATTGCCCTGGGAATTGTATTCATGCAGGTAGCAGCTAATCCTTATATTATTATCCTGGGTTCGCCGGCAACTGCTTCGGCCCGGTTGAATTTAATTCAGAGCGTTGGTTCGGCAGGAACCATTGTGGCTCCTCTTTTTGGTGCCTATTTTATTCTTCCGAAACTGCAGGTTTCCGGCTCTTCAGAAGCGGTTAAGTATCCCTATGTCGGCATCGCTGTGGTATTGATCCTCATTTCGATTGTGGTTGCCAGATTGAACTTGCCCCGGCTCGGTTCGTCGCAACAATTGAAGAAGAACGACAGGGTGAATCACGGGGCAGCAAGATCTGCCTTTTCATTTAAAAATTTAAATCTTGGCGCTTTTGGAATTTTTTTTATGGTTGGAATTGAAATCGCTATCGCTTCTTTTTTAACAAATTTTGTTGCGGACACCCTGCATATCAGTGCTCACCGCGCAAACCAGTATGTGGCTTTTTATTGGATCGGTATGCTCGTGGGAAGACTTGTTGGTGTTGTATTGCTTCGTTTTATAAAACCCACTTTCATGCTTGTAGCCAATTCCCTCATTTCCATTGTTTTGATACTGATCTCAATTAACAGTACAGGAAATATTGCCGTATGGTCACTGATTTCCGTTGGATTGTTTAATTCGGTGCTGTTTGGTATTATCTTCTCTTTGGCTACCAGGGGTCTTGGAAAATACATGACACAGGCATCGGGCATATTATCAACGGCGATTTCCGGCGGAGCGGCCATCGTTCTGATACAGGGGGTGCTGATAGATAAAACTTCCTGGGCAACAGCGTTCCTTATTCCGGTGATCTGTTATTGCTACATCATATTTTATGGAATCCACGGATACAAATCGAGGTACAGCGATCCTGTATAAAAATGAAAGATAAAAACAACTCCGGAAATCATTCACTATGCGTTTTGAAAGAATTACAGAAATGCCTTCTCTTTACCGGTGCCTGGAGAAAATGTCGGTAACGGAAATGATTGAGCACATCAATGATGAAGATCAGACGGTGGCCCTTGCAGTAAAAAAAGCATTGCCTCAGGTAGCCCTGCTGATCGGGGTCATTGTTGAAAGACTTAAGTCAGGCGGGCGCCTGTTTTATATCGGAGCCGGCACCAGCGGCCGACTGGGCGTGCTGGATGCCAGTGAGTGCGCGCCAACGTATGGCGTGCCAAAAGAATTGGTGACGGGCATCATGGCCGGTGGGGATGCCGCGCTGCGTTTTGGAATAGAGGATGCTGAAGATAATGCAACACAGGGCTGGAATGATTTGCGGGAGCATGGGGTAACAAAAAACGATGTGGTAATTGGTATTGCCGCCAGCGGGACGACACCTTACGTGACAGGCGCTCTTAAAGAAGCAAGGAACTACGGGACGCTTACCGGCTGCATCGTATGCAATCCGCAAAGTCCGGTAGCGGAGCACGCTGATTATCCGGTTGAGGTTATTGTAGGTCCTGAGTTTGTCACCGGAATCACCCGTATGAAATGCGGAACGGCTCAGAAGCTGGTACTGAATACCATTTCCACGGCAGTGATGATTTACCTCGGCCGTGTTAAGGGCAACCGGATGGTAAATATGGAGATCAGCAATACAAAACTGGTAGACCGCGGCGTAAAAATGATTATGGAAAAAGGAAATATCGCCGATTATGAAAATGCAAAGGAATTACTGCTGGAAAACGGAAGCGTTGCATTGGTGCTTGCGAAGATAGAGCAGGGGACCCGGGGTAATCCGGATTGATCAGTCGTTATATCATGGCAACAACTTTGGCAATGAGCAAAGGCTCCGAAAGCTCCTACATTCGACAGATGATTGTTATCGGAAGCTTTTTTTCATTTTTGGATTTATTACCTGGGTCAATGGCACTTTAATACCTTATCTTAAGATTGCCTGCGAGCTCCGGGATTGGCAGGCTTACCTGGTTACTTTTGCATTTTATATTTCCTACACCGTCATGGCGCTGCCATCCGGAAGGCTTTTACGGTACACCGGAATGATCCGCGGAATGCAAACCGGATTGGTTACCATGGCCGCCGGATGCCTTCTGTTTGCGCCTGCTGCATTCGGGCGCACTTACGGATTGTTTTTACTTGGATTATTTGTCGTTGGTATTGGGGCAGGCCCCTAACCAAACGACAACAACAACGCAACCGTAAGAAATCAAAAACGAGGGCGCGGGTAGAGTATATTTTCGGCTTCATGACAAACAGCATGAATGAAATGTATTTCCACTACCGGAATTTTGTAAGAAACCAGGCTGCCATAGGATTAATGAATCTGAC
>DASRLM010000290.1:0-5500 GCA_035648455.1 Puia sp.
GAATAGGGTCTTGGGCTGGTAACATCGTGCTGGATCATGATCGTTTTACCTTTCATGGTCCGGATCAGCGTGGTGTTCATATTACCACGGTAATGCTTATCCGCAAATTCCTGGTAGTAGTTATCCTTTGCCGCCAGTTCCCGTGCTTTGGCGCCCATCATGAAATCATCGGAAGACATGGAAACCAGGTGATCCATCTGATCGCCCCGGTTGATGTTCATGCATTGTGCCAGCGGACCCAAACCATGGGTGGGATACAGATTGCCGTTTCGCATAGCATTTTCCCGGAGACGCCACATATCCATATAACCATTCTCGCTGACCTTTCTGAAATTTTCTTCCAGCAGGTTGTGCAAATAACCGCCTTCGGCATGAACGAGTTCGCCGAAAAATCCGTCCCGGACCATGTTCAGCGTCATCATTTCAAAAAAATCATAACAGCAGTTCTCCAGCATAACACAATGCTTTTTGGTCTTCTCCGAAGTTTCCACCAGTTGCCAGCATTCATCCAGTGTTACCGCCGAGGGAACTTCCGTTGCCACATGTTTGCCGTTATTCATGGCATAAACCGCGATGGGTGTGTGCAAACGCCAGGGCGTGCAGGTATAAATAAAATCAACTTCGTTACTTTCCACCAGCGTCTTCCATCCCGTTTCGCCGGAATATTCTTTTGCTTTCGGCAGACCGGCCGCATCCAGAATCTTTTGTGCGGATGCAACCCGTTCGGGCAGTTTATCGCAGAGGGCTCTTATTTCCACGCCTTCAATATGCGAGATCCGGTCCACAGCTCCCGGGCCGCGATGTCCGAGACCGATAAACCCAATGCGGACCCTGTCAATTTTCGGTGCGGCATAACCACACATATTGAAACCGGACGCTCCCGCAGGAGGTTGGGACAAGGGCCGTTCATCCGGTTCATCGTGCTGCCGGATTAAGGAATTGCCCAATAACGGAATTCCGGCGGTAAGTCCTGCGGTTCCCAGGGATAGATTGCGTAAAAAACGCCTGCGATTGCCTTTCATGTGTAGATTTTAAAACGGTTTAATTCTGTTGCTCTCCGAATGTAAACCAATATACAGGGTCAGGGGTACGCAAACGTTTGCTAAATTTACGAGGCGGTACGCAATTTCACGCAAACACCGGAAATTTGCCTTATTATTGGGCCAAAACCAACCCTTCCCTCATTTTTCTCAGAAACGATTATGGATAAAAAGCTGGCCACCTTAAAAGAAATTGCAAAACGGTTGAATGTTTCCATTTCAACTGTTTCCAGGGCCCTGCATGATCACCGCAGCATTGGCATCAGAACAAAAATGCGCGTACAGCAACTGGCCAAGGAATTGAGCTATGAGCCGAATCAAACGGCCATTTTCTTTCAGCAACGCAAAACATTTACCGTCGGCGTAATCCTGCCCAAACTTGCCGAAGCATTTTTCTCATCCGCCATCAGCGGAATCGAGGATTGTGCAAATAAAAACAACTATACGGTATTGATGGGTCAGAGCCACGACAATGAGGAAAGGGAGAGAAAAATCGTGGAGACCATGAAGAACCACCGCGTGGACGGGCTGGTGGTTTCCATTTCCAAAAACACCACTAATTATGAGCATTTTGAAGCACTGAGAAAATACAATATACCCATCGTTTTTTTTGACTGCATTCCCAGGATGTCCAATATCCATTACGTGGCCTGTAATATGCAGTCCGGCACCATACAGGCCATAAACTTCCTGATCAACAAAGGCCATCGTGTGATCGGTATGATCAACGGCCCCGAAAAACTGCTGGCCTGCCAGGAAAGGCAGGACGGCTATATGAAGGCCATGGCAAAGAACCGCCTGAAATTCGATCCCTATCTGCTCATATCAACTGATTTAAGCACGGAAAGTGTGTATGAGGCCACCCGGCAATTGTTGTCCTCCAAACGCAAACCCACAGCCATCGTGGCTTTTAACGATTATGTTGCCCTGGACGCAGTTCAGTACGCAAGGAAAGAAAAGCGTAAGATAAATAAAGACATCTGTTTCGTCAGTTATGCCAATCTGCCCATCAGTAATTACACGGCATTTCCCCCGCTGGCATCAGTGGAACAATTCCCTTATCAGCAGGGACAAAAAGCCATGGAAACCCTGCTTGAACTCATAGGCAGTAAAAGGGATGAATCGGAGCCCGCAACCTATTTCAAGATCATCCTGGATTCCCAGTTGGTGGTTCATGAAAATAAGTGATTACCCTTATACGGGAATTCGCATAAGAGTCCTTTCTATCTGATTTTCAAAAGAAAGCGCAAACGTTTGTGCCGTAATATATTATCAGGGCTATGCTAAGTTTGTCAGCTATGCCCCGGACACAGCTTAGTTTTTACGGTCTAAACGAAAATCAGTGTACCATTAAACTTTTCGGGAATGGGTTGATCAACAACACCTGGAAGGTCAGCAATGGCCATTCGGAATATATTTTTCAACGCATTAATCAGAATGTCTTTAAACATCCATTGGACGTAATTGAAAACATCGGCAAGTTATCTGCCTTCTTTAAAAAGTTCCATCCGGATTATTTATTTATTGCGCCTTTACTGACCCTGGATAATGAAGATTTTATCTTTGACCAGGAGAAAGGCTATTTCAGGATGTTTCCATTTGTAAAGGGATCCTATACCTGTGATACCGTCGGCAAACCTTCGCTGGCTTTTGAAGCGGCAAAACAATTCGGCAGGTTTACCCAATTACTTTCCGGTTTTGATCCTGCACAATTGCGCATCACGCTGCCCGATTTTCATAACCTGACCCTCAGACATCAGCAATTTGAATCGGCCATCCGGTCGGGAAATCCCGATCGCATTACCGAATCGGCGGAAATCATTGAATTTCTCCAGGAGCACAAGATCATCACGGAAACTTTTGAAAAGATAAAGGCCAATCCCCAATTTAAAATCCGCGTTACCCACCACGATACCAAAATCAGTAATGTGCTGTTCAGCAGCGAAACAGACAAGGGCCTTTGCGTGATCGATCTGGATACGGTGATGCCGGGGTATTTTATCAGCGATGTGGGAGACATGCTCAGAACTTACCTGTCACCTGTAAGCGAAGAAGAAAAGGACTATAGTAAAATTGAGATCAGGGAAGACTATTTTGCTGCCATCGTACGGGGGTACCTGGGAGAAATGCAGTTTGAACTCAGTGATGATGAAAAAAGACATTTTGTGTATGCGGGGAAGTTCATCATTTACATGCAGGCGATTCGTTTTTTAACGGATTATCTGAACAATGATCTCTACTACGGTTCAAAATATGAAGGACATAATTTTGTACGGGCAAATAACCAGATCGTCCTGCTCAAAAGACTCATGGAAAAAGAAGACAAACTGCTGGAAAGTTTGGCACCTTATCTCAAGAGCCGCCCTGCGTAAGGGAATCCCAGATCACATCGTAAACGTCGGTGGCTGAAATGTTTTCCGTATCCGGGGCACTAGCCGAAATCAATACCGGGTAGTAATCCGGTTCCGTGGCCAGGCTCCCGTGTGAGCCTTTGATGAGGCTTGCATCCAGCGGAATAACATCCATCACATAACGTAATCCGGTTTTTTTGCGGAGCAGTTTGTAGCCCGCCCTGAGTTTGGACGTCATGAACATTTCCACCGGATCATATCCTGGTTTTTTATGAATATCCACCACCCGGGCATAATCGGGCGCCCTGGCATCATCCAGCCAAAAATAATAAGTGAACCAGCTTTGCGCGTCGGCCATGACCACAAGGTCACCAGCCCTTTCGTGATCAATGTGGTACTGCGCCTGTTCCTTTTTGTCAAGAACCATTTTAATTCCCGGAACCCCGCCCAGGAGATTTTTTACTTTTTCCGTAACGGAAATATCATTAAGATAAACATGCGCCACCTGATGATCTGCTACGGCAAAGGCCTTCGATGCTCCGGCATCCAGCAGTTCAAGTCCCCTCTCCACTCGGATCTGCAACAACCCCTGCTCCCGGAACAGACGGTTCAGGTGAATGGGATTATTCACAGGTCCGATCCCGTATTCCGAGAGAATGATCACCCGGGCCTTTTTCTTTTCATAATAATCAACCAATTCTTCCACGACCTGATCTATTTCCCGGAGTTCCTTTGAAATTGATGAAATATCGGGACCAAATTTCTGTAAACAATAGTCCAGGTGCGGCAGGTATATCAGGGTGAGTGTGGGATCATGGCGCTTGTCGGTGAGCCGGGAGGCATCGGCGATCCACCGGGTGGATTTGATGTTGGCGCCGGGTCCCCAGAATTGGAATAAGGGAAATTGTCCCAGGGATTCCTGCAGATAATCGCGCAGTTCTGCCGGATGCGAATAGCAATCCGGCATCTTCCTGCCGTCGGCAAGATAATTAGGCCGGGGGGTGACTGCAAAATCAGCCGAGGAATACATATTGTACCACCAGAACATGTTGGAACAGGTAAATGCAGGATCCGCTTTTTTCGCTTTATCCCATATTTTTTCGCCCCTGACCAGTTTATTGGACTGCTTCCAGAATTTTACTTCAGCGTCTTCCCTGTCGTACCAGCCGTTTCCCACAATGCCATGTTCTGCGGGCCATTTACCGGTCAGGTAGGTTGACTGAACCGCGGTGGTTACCGCCGGCAGCATGGGTTTGATGGATACTTTTTTATTCCGGCTAATATATTGCTTA
The DNA here is from genome assembly GCA_035648455.1 of Puia sp. GTDB lineage: Bacteria > Bacteroidota > Bacteroidia > Chitinophagales > Chitinophagaceae > Puia. Next base: position 4,684 of record DASRLM010000290.1, read on the forward strand.
ATGAAAGGCGTGTGTTCTCCGATCAGGGAATTGGAAAGCCCTACCACATCTATCACCACGGTTTTTTGCATGTTCATGATTTAACAGACTCTGCGTTCAAAATATCCTCCACCCACTGTAGTTCCCGGATGATGGATTCATCCAAAGGCAGTTTCAGGAAAGCGGGAAGCACTTCCCAGGTATAGGTTTCGATTTCCAGATGTTGGGTGAACGGGTGTGATCTCTGTAATTCCAGCACGTTGCGGATATGGTAGTTGGTGGATTGCAATGTTCCGAAGTCGCGGGCAAAAACGGGCACATGAAAATGAGCGCGCCATTCCTCCACTCCGGGATGGTCGAAATCCTCCAGTGCCTCCGGCAGATCCCGGTAACGCAGCAGGCTGCCATCTGCTTTTCTCGCCACCACCTGGTGCAGATACACCGGCTCGTTATAGCCCGCGAATGCCTGCTTTATTTTTGATCTGTCATCCTTTGGTCCGGGCATTGCCCGCAGGGCCGCGCTGATTTGTATTTTTCCAATCCGGATCCCTTTTTCTTTTACGCTGCGGATTACCGCTTCATGGGGTTCAAATCCAATGGCAAAATGGCATACATCATAACAGAGCTGGATATGCGCTTTCAGCAGGGAGGTTATTGCGGGGTCAGATAACCGGAGTTCCGCGGCAAGCCGGGACTGACCCGCGGGTATCAGTTCCTCTTCATACCAGTCCAGGAATTCATCCCCCGTCTCCAGCATACCGTCTGGTTCCGGTTCAATATCCAGATGTAATAATTTACCTGAAACCTGATGCATCCGGAACAGAACCTCCGCCACCCG
>DASRLM010000291.1:0-2743 GCA_035648455.1 Puia sp.
CACCGGGACCTACTTTATTCTTGTATTTAATGTCCACCACAGCCGATTTCCCTTTGGAAGCGACCCGGGCGGTTTTATTTCCCACTTTTGCAGCGGCTGTATCTATCTCTTTTTTTACCTGTGCCTGGGTACCCAGGGTTACAAGAAGGCTGAATAATAAAATACCTGTTGTTTTTTTCATGTTTTACAGCTTAAATCGTGTTTTTCACTGGATGCAGTGAAAAAACAGTGCCAGCCTGGAAGAGCTGTTACAACTATTTCTTCTTCATCGCAGAAATCAAGCGTTTTGTCGCAGGAAGCCGCCGGTTATTTTTATATATCCTTACATTGGGCCGATTCTGTTAACCATGAGTAAAAAATGGTATAAGTCTAAAGGCGCTGTCATCTGTTTCCATATCCTGGCCTAGGTATTGTTATTCTCCCTGCCGGCCCTTTTCCACCGGGAGAATGACCAACCAAGGGTCAACTGGAAAGGCATGGCCACCCCTAAGGCGCTGGTATTTGATGTCTGTTTCGTTTCTATATTTTATTTGAATTCCCTGGTATTGATTCCGCGCCTGCTGAACCAGAAAAAGATCGGCGCTTATATTTCTTCGGTGGTGATCCTGTTCGTTTGTGTTTTAATTATCCTTCCCCTTATCCCTTCTGAAAACGGGCAAAGCGGCTTCCGCCGGGAATCTTTTTTCCTTGTCTTTCCTTTTTTGTTTATCTGGGCGATGAGTACTGCTTACCGCTTTTTTTCGGACCAGGTGAAGACAGAGCAACTGCTTAAGGAAAGGGAAAATGAAAACCTTAAAACAGAATTGTCTTTTTTAAGATCGCAGGTGAGCCCACATTTTTTGTTTAACGTGCTGAACAATATGGTGGCCATGGCGCGGTTAAAATCCGAATTGCTTGAACCTTCGCTGATCCGGCTCTCCGGACTTATGCGTTACATGCTTTACGAATCCGACGAAGCCAAAGTGCCTTTGTCCAGGGAAGTGGAATATGTGAACAGTTATATGGAATTGCAGAAAATGCGGTATACCAAATCGTTATCCATAAAAGCGGATATGGACCCGGGCGGCAGTGAACTGATTGAACCCATGCTCCTCATCCCATTTATAGAAAATGCTTTTAAGCATGGAACCGGTGTTATTGAGGATCCGGTGATTGAAATATCTCTGAAGCAGGTGGACGGGCTGATCGATTTCCGGGTGAAGAATAAATGTATTCCGGATGCAGGGGAGGTCAAGGATAAAACTTCCGGCATCGGTCTTGCAAACGTGAAAAGGCGATTGAATTTACTCTATGCCCAGAAACATATGCTCAGTATGAACAAGGAAAATGGATGGTTCGCCGTTTCTTTGCAGATTAAACTGCATGGCAAATGAAAGTAGTAGCCGTAGATGACGAGCCGCTGGCTCTGGCATTGCTGGAAGACAACATCCGGCAGGTCCCCTCCCTCAGGCTGCTCGCCTCCTGCAGCAATGCCATGGAAGCGCTTGGTGTTTTAAGGGAGCAGGATGTGGACCTGATCTTTCTGGATATCCAGATGCCCGGCCTTACGGGTCTTCAATTTCTTCAGTCCCTTGCTGAAAGACCTATGATCATTCTCATAACGGCCTATGAAAAATATGCGCTGGAGGGATTCAACCTGGACGTGATCGACTACCTGGTTAAACCAGTTTCTTTCGAACGATTCTTAAAGGCCTGCAATAAGGCACAGGATTTTTTTAAGCTGAAACAGAATGCTTTTTTTGCCGGGGAGCCGGATTATTTTTTTGTTAATGCCGAATACGGATTAATAAAAGTCGTAATTCCGGAGATCCTGCTGATAGAAGGCCTGAAAGATTATCTGAAGATCCATATGGCCGATGGGAAACCCCTGGTGATACGCATGAGCCTGAAATCCATTGAAGAAAAACTTCCCGCCCATAAGTTCTTTCGTATTCATAAATCCTATATCGTTTCCCTTTCCCATATCACTTCCATTCGCAAGAATTCCGTTTTTTTGGGCAGCCACGAACTTCCGTTAAGTGATCATTACAAGGATGACCTGCTCCGGGTTGTTGACCCGGGAAACAAAGGATAGATGATTTGGTCGCAGGATTATGACTGCTTGTCTCAATTCATCCGGGTTTTACAGCCACCGGAGTAGATTTGCTTATCGATACCAAACAAGTTTTATGAAAAGGTTTTTGTTGTTTATGATCTCTTTCGCCTCCTGCTGCGCCCTGCGGGCGCAATTCCCCGGCGGAGGTGGTAAAGTTCCCAACATGGGTCATATTTACGGAAAGATCATTGACAGTACCGGCCACGGGGTGAACGGCGCCACGGTGATCCTTCTTCAGAATAAAAGGGATACCGCCACCAAAAAAAATAAGTTTGTTTTATTGAAGGGACTGAGCACAAAAGCCAACGGTGATTTCAACTTTGAAGATCTGCCTATGTTCGGTGGACTCAAACTGAAAATTTCCGCAACCGGGTACAAACCATACGAACAAATGGTGGTTTTCCAAATGAGAATGCCTGCCGGTGGAGCGCCGAAACCGGGTGCCGATCCTGCCCAGGCCATCAGCGCCATGAGCAGCGCCATCAACGGCTTTGACAAGGACCTCGGCAATATTAAACTGGAGATTGATGTTACCCAGCTGGCCTCCGTTACAGTCACCGCAGTAACGCCGACCCTGAGGATGGATATAGATAAAAAAGTATACAATGTGGAAAAAGACATGGTGAATGCCGGCGGAACGGCACTGGA
>DASRLM010000292.1:0-2633 GCA_035648455.1 Puia sp.
GCTATTACAGTACCCTGAAGGGAAGTGGCGGCAAATGCCGGACCTGTCTTGTGGAAGTGGCTTCCGGATCCACCGCGGATCCGCGGCCGATGCCGAAACTGATGGCGAGTTGCCGGACCAATGTGATGGATGGCATGATCGTAAAAAATATTACCAGCGAAAAAGCACTGGATGCCCGCAAAGGGGTCGTGGAGTTCCTGCTCATCAATCATCCGCTGGATTGCCCCATCTGCGATCAGGCCGGAGAATGTTCCCTGCAGGATCTGAGTTACGATCACGGCGAAGAGGGAACCCGGTACGAATTTAAACGACGTGTATTTGAAAAGCACGACATAGGTCCCTACATTCAATTGCACATGACCCGCTGCATACTCTGTTACCGTTGCGTGTATGTGGCCGATCAACTCACCCAAAAACGCGAACACGGCATTCTGGACAGAGGAGATCAATCTGAAATTGCAACCTATATTCATAAGGCGCTGGAAAACGACTTCATCGGGAACGTGATCGATGTTTGCCCCGTAGGCGCATTGACCGATAAAACTTTCCGTTTTAAAAACAGGGTCTGGTTTCTGAAACCCCAGGACGCGCACCGGGATTGTCCGAAATGTTCGGGAAGAGTAACCCTCTGGAACCGCGGGGATGAAGTATACCGGGTTACGGCCCGCAAGGACCAGTGGGGCGCGGTGAAAGAATTTATCTGCAACGAATGCCGGTTCGAAAAGAAGAAAACGGCAGACTGGGTGATCGAAGGCCCTACGCGCATCAGCCGCCATTCCGTTATTTCCCAGGGTCATTATCTGGATACGGTAGGATCCCGGGAAACCTTACCTGCCGTTATGGGAGGAAGAAAGCCGAAATTGCTGATGGACATCCATTCGGTAAGTGAAGTGAACAGACCGGAAATTGATCTTTCGGAAATCCAGGGACCTGCCCATTCGATGGATTTTGACAAGGAAAACGGGGAATCATGATACTATTCAATAAACTGATTTGTTGTTACCGCACTACTCATCAGCATTTTCAATCACATCGGGCAGTATAAAAAAACGAAGAAACTTTATTAGGATAACATGCATGCATTATTATTATCTGTCGACTGGCCCCTGATCATAGAGAAAGCAGTGCTCATTTCCATCATCATTGGCATGTCCCTGTTTATAGCCATGTATGAGACCTATGCGGAAAGAAAGGTGGCTGCCTATATCCAGGACAGGCGCGGGCCGAACCGGGCAGGACCATTCGGCATTTTTCAACCGCTGGCAGATGGCCTTAAATTATTCAGCAAAGAAGAGATCGTTCCGAACCATTCGAATAAATTCCTTTTTATTCTGGGCCCTGGCCTGGCCATGCTCACGGCCATGATGACCAGCGCCGTAGTGCCCTGGGGCGGACACATCCATATTTTCGGACGGGATATTGCCCTCCAGATCGCTGATGTGAACATTGGCATCCTGTATATATTCGGGGTGGTGAGCATGGGCGTTTACGGGGTGATGATCGGAGGATGGGCATCCAACAATAAATTTTCTCTGCTCGCGGCCATCCGTGGCGCGTCCCAGATCATCTCGTATGAACTGGCCATGGGGCTCAGCCTCATCGCCCTGCTGATGTTGACCGGTTCCCTGAGTTTGCATACCATCGTGGAACAGCAGCAGACCGGCTGGTACTATGTGGCCTATCAGCCACTCGGATTTCTGATCTTCCTGGTTTGCGCATTTGCAGAATGCAACCGAACGCCCTTTGATCTTTCTGAAGCGGAAAGTGAATTGAATTTCGGTTATCACCAGGAATATTCTTCCATGAAACTCGGGTTTTACCTTTTTGCAGAATACGTGAACATGTTCATCAGCAGTGCGGTGATGGCCACGGTTTTCTGGGGTGGTTATGACATTCCTTTCGTCAATGATGCTGCTTTCGGTGCACATCACGGGGTGAACCTGCTGGCCTTCCTGCAGGTGCTGAGCCTGTTTATAAAAATCGCTTTGTTCATATTCTTTTTTATGTGGGTGCGCTGGACGGTGCCGCGGTTCCGGTACGATCAGCTGATGAAGCTGGGCTGGAAAACGATGATCCCGCTGGCGCTGCTGAATATGCTGGTTACCGGATTTGTGATCCTGCTCAAACAGAATCACTGGCATTTTTAAGCGGGGATTCGTGGCCGTGAGAATTTAATTGGAGGGTTGACGCGATAAAAATATTTTTGCAGCAGGAAAGTGGCACGGAACCGGGGATAAAAGGAAAAATATTATGCAGGCATTAACAACAAAGGCAAAGACCGTAGGCAGGAAGCCGATGACATTCTGGGAGAAGTTATACATCCCGGTTATTGCCAGGGGCATGCTGATTACTTTTGGTCACATGTTCAGGAAAAAGGCCACCATCAGTTATCCGGAACAGACCCGGACGTTCAGTCCTGTGTTCCGGGGGGTGCAGATATTGAACCGGGACGAGGAGGGAAGGGAACGTTGCACGGCCTGCGGGTTATGCGCCCTGGCCTGCCCGGCGGAGGCCATTACCATGGAAGCGGCCGAGCGTTTACCGGGAGAAGAAAATCTGTACAGGGAAGAAAAATACGCTGCGCGGTACGAAATCAACATGCTGCGCTGTATCTTTTGTGGATTGTGTGAAGA
>DASRLM010000293.1:0-2329 GCA_035648455.1 Puia sp.
GGGGCATATAGGAAACTTATATCTACATTTATACGTCCATTTATTTTCAATGCATCACATGAATAGAAGCATTTTAATTTTTACTATCCTCCTGTTTGGCGGGCAGACGGCATTCAGCCAGGGGATTCCGTACGGGAGCAACCCTGCAGCCGGAAGGTATTACGAAGTGCGCGGCATAAAAATGTACGCCGAGGTTTATGGCAGCGGCAAACCATTATTGCTTATTCACGGCAATGGCGGCAGCATAAACGCGTTCACCCAAACCATTCCTTATTTCGCCAAAAGATACCGGGTAATAGCCGTAGACAGCCGGGCCCATGGTAAAACGGTTGACGCCGGCGATATCGGCCCAGCAGCTGCAATAAAAATAATTTATATAATTTTCCGCCATGCTTTGGAGTTATGTTAAAATCGCCTTTCGGAGCCTGAAGAAATACCGGCTGGTCAGCTTCATCAACGTTTTCGGACTGGGACTGAGTATGTCCGTGGGGATGATGGAAATGCTGATTGTTCAGCATGAACTCAGCTATGACCGTTTTCATCCACATCCGGAAAGGACCTTCCGCATCGTCAGCAGCTATACACCGAAGAATGGTATGTCCTGGAAAATGGCCAGTACGCCGCTTCCGCTATATTCCGCCTTGCTAAGAGATTCTGAAACCGTGCAGGATGCGGTAAACATTTACCCGGCCCTGCATGGTAATGCAGCGACCGACGCGAAAAAACTTTCTCTCGACGGCGCATTTACAGAACCATCGTTCTTTAACGTTTTTGGATTTTCCCTTTCTGCCGGTAATGAGGCAACAGCTTTGCAGAAACCAAATTCGCTGATCATCACTCCGGCAACTGCCAGCCGGTTTTTTGGTGATGCAAATCCCCTGGGCAAGTCCATCAATATGGGACCACAGGGCCTCTTCCAGGTGACCGGTGTATTGAACCCGGCTCCGGGCAAGTCACACATCGACTTTGATGCCTATGCTTCGGCATCCAGCATTCCGCTGCTGGAACTCAATAAGCTGTTGCCCTCCAAGTCCAATGACTGGTCCGATTTCAGAACTGCCTATACCTATGTGCTCTTAAAAAAAGAAAGCGGGGAAAAACCGCTTCAGGGAATTTTGAACAGCGTGGTCGCGCGGATGAATGCTGAAGACAAGAATGGTCGCACCTCCATGTCTGTTCAGCCGATTGAAAAAATACGGCCCGCCTCAGGCGATCTGAATAATGATACCGGAGGCGGGACGACCTGGACAAAACTGTGGGTCGGTATCAATGTCAGCCTGATCATCCTGCTGGCGGCCTGTTTCAATTATACGAATCTGACGGTGGCCAGGGCCCTGACCCGCGCCAAAGAAGTTGGCATAAGAAAAATTTCGGGTGCCAAACGATATCAGATTTTTACGCAGTATGTGGTGGAGTCGGTGATGCTGTCTTTTTTGGCGCTGGCCTTTGCCTGGATACTGCTGTCGGTCATCGTCCGCTATGCACCGTTTAACGATAGCTACGAAATGATTCCCTCTTCCTGGCATTACAACGCGACTTACCTATTTTTAAGTTTTGGGTTTGCCCTGCTCACGGGACTGCTGGCGGGCATCGCTCCAGCCTGGATCCTATCTGCATTTAAACCGCTGCGCGTACTGAAGAATTTATCGACGGCTAAAATTTTCGGAAAGATCAGCCTGCAAAAAACGCTGATCGTTTTTCAATATAGTTTATCGCTGGTCATTATCATTTTCCTGTTTACTTTCTACAGGCAATTTTCGCTGTTGGGTTCCGAGGATCCTGGATTTCAAAGGGACCATGTGCTGGTGGTACCGCTAAACGGCCTGCAGGAACCGATCGTTGCACAAAAGATCGGGATGCTGAGCGGGGTAAAATCTGTAAGTGCACTTTCCAGACCATTCGAGGGTCACTTTTATGGTCTGCGTTCCGAAGCCTGGGTCGGGGACGGGAAGGAAAATAAGCAGACGATCAATTACTATTTTGCGGATCCTGCCTTTATCCCGTCCATGCACCTGGACCTGCTGGCCGGTAGGAATTTCAGTCCCCGGGCGGATGCTTCCGGGGAAGCGGATATCGTGCTCAATGAAAGGGCGGTTAAAAGTTTTGGAATCAGGTCCAACAGCCAGGCGATTGGGAAGAAAGTATGGATAAATGACTCTGTCGTGCTAACCGTTATCGGTGTGGTGAAGGATTTCAAATATGAAAATGCGGGAAAGCCGGTTTACCCTATGGCCTTCCGCAGTCAGACTGCTGCCCTGAATTATTTGTTTATAGCGGTGGACCCGACGGAGAAAGACGTTATTGCGGGAAGGATCGAGCGCGCCTGGAA
>DASRLM010000294.1:0-4223 GCA_035648455.1 Puia sp.
GGTAAGGGTTTTATGCTTGGGGTTTCAAATAATTCAGGGAAATATCTTTCTACCAAAATAAGAACGTAAAATCCGGAAGATTCTTGTATCCGGCCGGCCTTCTATTGTTTTACCCCGTTATCCGTGCATGGGTGACTGTAAAGCAGCTGCATCGAAACCTACTGGGGAAGCCGGTCCCGGAAAACCCCATAGGTAAACGTCCCCAGCAGCGCGCCAAAGACCACGGCCAGCATGACGCCGTATCCGCATCCGAGTAATACAAAAACGGGTCCGGGGCAGGCTCCGGTGAGCGCCCAGCCCAGTCCGAAGATAATGCCCCCGAACAGGTATTTTTTCCAGCGTTTATCCTTCTCCGTGAAATGGATGGGTGTTCCCGTAATATCCTTTACTTTAAATCGCTTGATCAGCGCGATAATGAGTATACCGGGCACTACGGCGCTTCCTATGATACCATACATGAAAAAAGATTGAAAACGGAACATTTCCTGAATACGATACCAGGAAACGGCTTCCGATTTGGTCATGATGATCCCGAATACGATGCCGGCCAGGATATATTTGATTGCCTTCATGGCTTTTTATTTAAAAATGACAGGAAACAAAAGATGGGTTACGGTCAATCCCCCGATAAAAAATCCGATAACGGCAATCAGGGATGGCACCTGCAGCTTGGATAATCCGGATATGGCATGACCCGAGGTGCAGCCGCCCGCATAGCGCGTTCCAAAACCAATTAAGAATCCGCCGCCCAGGAATAAGATCAGTCCGCGCCAGGTGGCCAGGAATTCCAGGTTGAAAATAGTCCCGGGTTCCAGCCGGCCGTCAAAAGGAATATTCAGTTTCCGCAGATCAGCTATGCTGGCATCCGAAAGATGCATGGGTTCGGGAGATTGCAGCCAGTGAACCGCAATATATCCGCCGACTACGGATCCCACCAGGAACCACAGGTTCCATTGTTCTTTCTTCCAGTCAAAATTAAAAAAGGGAACTTTTTTACCCGCTCCCAGCATGGAACAGATGGTGGACAGATTGGAAGAAAATCCAAATGACCTGCCAAAAAATATCAGCAGGGTCATTATCAAAGCAATGGCCAGTCCGGAAACATACCATGGCCATGGCTGACTGAGGAATGCAATCATATATTTATTTTTTTAGCTTCTCTTTTAACAGGGCCCTCGCCTGTTGCAGGGCGTCCAGTTCTTTGAATGCGTCTTTGGGTACGAGGAAAAAAGAACGGCTGTTAAAATACAAATGAAAAAAATGCGGACTTTCCAGGAAGGAACTGAACTCCCGCCATTGCCAGGCATGTGAGCCGCGTTCCGTTTGCAGTACAACTTCCTGTTCATTTAAATCCATGCTGAACTGATCCTGAAAAGTCTGCGATTTCCTATAAACACTCAGTGGCAGTAATCTCCAGATGGTGATCAGCAGCACAAACCACAATAACGAAAACGTAAGAAAGGAAAGGGGCTGGATCTTGTGCATGAAGAAAAGGATAGCACTTAAGATGGTGAAAACATTGAGCAGGATCAGCAGGATCTTGATCTCCGGCCGGGAAATGAAATGGTATCGAAGTGCCTGAAGCACTTGTTTCTTATCATATTCAAAATGAATGACCATCACGCAGCTGGTTGACTTGTTTCCAATGGAAAATTGGTACACAATGTACTAAAGATGCGGAAGGAATGATGATCAATAATGGATAGCCGGGATTTACCGCATGTCGCGGCAATGGTTGTAGTGGTGCGACGCCGCCTGATAGGGCGTCACGGAACGGTTGCAGGAATACAATAAACCAAGGAGAAGTACGAGGGCCAGGATCTTTTTCATGGTTTTCTTTTGAGTTATAGATAAACGAACGGACTGGGCGAAAATTGCGGATAAATGACCAATTTCCCTGTAGAAATCTCTCCCAAATCGGGAATCAAGGGACAGGGGACAATGGTCAATTATCCATTGTCAATTAAATAAAGATCCCCGCATAGATATGCGGGGACCTGTGGTTAAGTAAAACCGTCCAAAGTATCTTTAAAAAATGTTAACTGCAGCCCATGCTGTTTCCGCAGTTGAGGCACTTGTAACAGGTGCCGCTGCGAATGGTGATGTGCCCGCAGGTATTGCATGCCGGCGCATCACTCTGCATGCTTTTGGCTGCTGCATTCACGGCATCCAGCCCGCTGTCCATCTTAATGTTTTTCATTGTCTTCTGTGTTCCCGGACCGCCCGCAGATGAGGACGGTTTGGCCACGATCCTGACTTCACTTAATTCGGGTGATTTCTTTTCCGGTTCCGTTGCCACGGGATGATCCCATTCCGCATTACCGGTATTCAGCACTTCCGGCTTGTCGAGTACATGCACCAGGTCGGCCCTTCCCAAATATTCATAAGCCAGCGAGCGGAAGATAAAGTCAACGATTGACGTGGCGCTTTTGATATTCGGATGATCCACCATACCGGCCGGTTCGAAACGGGTGAATACAAATTTTTCCACGAATTCTTCCATGGGCACCCCGTATTGCAACCCGATGGAGATTGCGATCGCGAAACAGTTCAGCATACTCCGCATCGTGGCTCCTTCCTTGGCCATGTCTATGAAAATCTCGCCCACTGTTCCGTCGGCATATTCACCGGTTCGCAGGAATATGGCCTGGCCGTTGATCTTGGCCTTTTGTGTGAACCCGCGTCTCTTAGCCGGCAGCGTTCTGCGTTCCACGATGGTGGCGAGTTCCCTTTTTAATTTGGTATCCGGAGAAGACTGAACCCTTTTCTGAACTTCTTCCAGCAGTTCCCTTACGGTAAGCTGGCTCATGTCCACAATATTCGGTTCCACGCCCGCCAGCGGTTCATTGGGAATGGCCGCTTTGGCTTCCTCTGAGGTATCCTGTTTTTTCTTTTTATCTGATTTGTTGCTGAGTGGCTGGGAAAGTTTAGATCCGTCCCGGTAAAGCGCACAGGCCTTGAGTCCCAGCTTCCAGCTCAGCAGATAAGAATCGGCAATTTCTTCCACCGTTGCTTCATTGGGCAGGTTGATTGTTTTGGAAATCGCCCCGCTGATGAAAGGCTGTACGGCGCTCATCATGCGGATGTGGCCGTGGGCATGTATAAACCTTTCGCCGATCTTTCCGCATTTATTGGCGCAATCGAATACCGGAAGGTGCTCGTTCCGCAGATGGGGCGCGCCTTCCACCGTCATGGTTCCGCAAACATAATCGTTGGTTTCTGCAATCTGCTCATCGGAAAAACCGAGGGCTTCCAGCAGGCTCCATTCAAAATTATAATATTGCTCGGGCTGAAAACCAAGCCGCTTCAGGCATTCTTCCCCGAGATTGTAAACATTGAAAACAAAACCAATTTCAAAAGCGGAGGCTACGGCGGAATCCAGCTTTTTAATTTCTTCGGCAAAAAATCCTTTCTCACTCAGCGTCTGATGGTTGACGTTTGGCGCACCGGCAAATGTTCCTGCACCGACTGCATATTTAATAATCGAATCTATCTCCCGTTCTCCGTATCCCAGGTTTCTGAGTGCCGCGGGAACAGACTGATTGATGATTTTAAAATAACCCCCGCCGGATAATTTTTTAAATTTCACCAAAGCAAAATCGGGTTCAACACCGGTGGTGTCGCAGTCCATAACCAGTCCGATGGTTCCTGTTGGCGCGATAACCGTGGTCTGTGCATTCCGGTATCCATATTTCTCGCCGAGCTGAACGGCATCATCCCAGGCGCGGGTAGCTGCGGTGAGCAGGTAATCCGGACAATACTTTGCTTTAATCCCCTGGGGTTTGATCTGCAGCATTTCATACTCATCGGCGTCATAAGCCGCGAGCCGGTGATTGCGCATTACACGAAGCATGGATTTCCTGTTCTCTTCGAATTTGGGAAATGCACCGAGTGTTCTGGCCATTTCAGCAGATGTTTTGTAAGCAATGCCGGTCATGATGGCGCTGATGGCGCCGGCTATACCCCGGGCTTCTTCGCTGTCGTAGGGAATACCCATCACCATCAGCATGGAGCCGAGGTTGGCGTATCCCAGTCCGAGGGTGCGGTAATCGTAGGATAACTGAGCCACTTCTTTGGAAGGAAACTGGGCCATTAATACGGACACTTCCAGTACGGCCGTCCATAAACGGCAGGTGTACTCGAATCCTTCCACGTCGATGTTATTGGTGGTTTCGTCATAGAACCTGCGCAGGTTAACGGAAGCGAGATTACATGCGGTGTTA
>DASRLM010000295.1:0-6516 GCA_035648455.1 Puia sp.
ACCCTGGATGCCAACAGGACGCCAACATTTCAATATTCCTGGAAAGGCATGGAAGTAGCGGATAAAATTTCGGGACAACAACCTGAATCCATCAGCCGGGAAATAACTATTTCCGGAGTACAGGCAGGATTGTATTGCCGGATCGCCGCAGCAAAAAAGATTGAAAAAGCAGATCAGGATCTTTATGCCATTGATGACCGGAGTTATTATATCCGGGTCGACGACCGGTTCAGGCCGGAGATCCGGTCAACCGCTGCGGGACAGGAACTGATCGTTCCCATTGGCCAGCATGCCGATCCCTTAACCTATTCCATCACCTTCTAACTACCGAATATGCCGCTTCTGAATAATCAAAGGGCTTCGAATAATTTCAATAGAGTATTTGTTTTTTTGTTGTGTTTTTGTTTTTCCATCGCGGGATACAGTCAGCAGGAAAAACAGGATACCACAGGACATACCCAGAAAGAAGAAGATTTTTACCAGATCGCTACCGTGCCCATACCGGAAGATGTTATACTGGAGGTAGGGGGAATGACTTTTTTGCCGGATGATGCCCTGGCCGTATGCACCCGGCACGGCGAAGTGTGGATCATCCATAATCCCTACATGAAAAACGGAATGCTTCCCCAATATCATTTGTTTGCCCAGGGTTTGCACGAAGCTCTCGGACTGAATTATATTTTTGGCGATCTCTATGTAACGCAGCGGTCCGAACTCACCCGTTTGCGCGATCTCGACGGAGACGGGGAAGCGGATGAATACAAAACCATTTATTCATGGCCCCTGGCAGGTAACTATCATGAGTATGCGTACGGACCGGTGCTGGACAAAGACAGCAACATGATCGAAACCCTTAACCTCGGCTGGATCGGTTACGGAGAAAGCTTGTCCAAATGGCATGGCTGGATGCTCAAGATCACCAGGGACGGAAAAATGAAACCATTTTTAAGCGGATTGCGTTCGCCGGCAGGATTTGCGCTGAATGACAAGGGAGATATATTTTATGCTGAAAACCAGGGTGACTGGGTTGGGTCAGGAAGCATCACCCATGCGGAAGAAGGGGATTTTATGGGAAATCCGGCGGGACTGATCTGGTCCGGCGAACCAGGTTCTCCGGTAAAGCTGAAAAAAACAGATATCCCCGACACCGGTGAACCAAAATATGAAGTGGCCAAAAGAGTTCCCGGATTAAAAACACCGTCTGTCTGGTTCCCGCATACCATACTGGGTATTTCCACCTCCGGCATCCTGAGTTATGAAAGCAAAGGAAAGATGGGTCCGTTCGAGGGACAATTATTTGTGGGGGACCAGGGTCAAAGCAAGATCATGCGCGTATATCTGGAAAAAGTAAAAGGCGTATACCAGGGAATTGCTTTTCCGTTCCGGGAAGGATTTTCATCCGGCATCCTGCGCCTCAACTGGGGATCTGACGGCAGTATGTTTGTGGGCATGACGGCCAGGGGATGGTCTGCCACTGGTGGCGGTCTTTATGGATTACAGCGCCTGATATGGAACAGTAAAACGCCTTTTGAAATGAAAACGGTGCAGGCCAGACCGGATGGATTTGAAGTGGAATTCACCGAACCGGTAGATGTAAAAACGGCCCGGGATGTTTTTTCCTGGAAAATATCCGGTTTCACCTACATGTATCATCATGAATATGGCAGCCCGGTAATCAATGAAGGCAGTTGTCCGATCAAAGCCATCTCCGTATCTGCGGATCATTTAAAGGTGCGCCTGGTTGTGGACAGTCTGCGCCTGGGATATATCCACGAAATCAGGGCAGAAGGCATCCGCAGCGCGGATCAAAATTCGCTTTTACATAATTTTGGGTATTACACGCTGAACCGGATTCCGGATGGAGAGAAACTCACCATCACTCCTGAAAACAAGGTGAACCCGAAACTGATGGAACATCATATGATGATGGAAAAAACTCCTAAAGCGCCTGCTTCAAAAAAAGAAACTGAAAACAAACACCTGACCAAACAGCCCGTTGAATGGACCAAAGGTCCGGACCGCAGCATTGTGATCGGCACCAGGCCCGGTTTGAAATTCGACATGGAAACCCTGACGGTAAAGGCGGGCTCGCGTGTAAAACTGACATTTCACAACAATGACGATATGTTGCATAATTTTGTGATCACCAAACCGGGGGCGGCAAACAAAGTGGGGGAGGCCGCAGTTAAAATGGGACTGAATGGTGAAAAAATGAATTTTGTTCCATCTTTGCCGGAAGTGATGTTCTATACCAGCCTGCTTCATCCTAAAGAGTCCAATACGATTTATTTCAGGGCTCCGGAAAAAGCGGGACAATATATGTATGTATGCACCTATCCGGGTCATTACCTGGTGATGCGGGGAATTTTGAAAGTGATACCACGTTAATCAAACCATCTATGTTACTGATCATTCTGAATTGTGTTTTCACCGTGTCCTTTATTTTATTTGCTTATGTGAACCTCAATGATCCCGACGCCTGGCTGTGGGTATCGATTTATATGGCGGCGGCCATAGGCTGCGGGCTGGCCGTTTTCCATAAATATTATCCGGTGGCTTATTTGATTGTGATCGGATGCTATCTGATTTATGCGGTTCAATTGTATTTCAGCAAAGACGGGGTGAGGGACTGGATCTTCAAATACAACAAACCAAGTATTGTGGAAACCATGCAGGCAACAAAACCTTATATTGAAAAAACCAGGGAATTTTTTGGATTGCTCATTGCCGGCGCAGCGCTGGCCATTAATTATTTCGCTGCATCCTGAAATATAAAAAGGGAATGATGAAGAGGACAACGCACGTGGAAACGGCTATCAGGCAGCAGGTGGAGGAAGGGATTTGGAAATGGCTCGAAGAGAACGGGACAGCAGTGTATCATGAAAAAAACGCTTCCGCCCTGCAGGAAACATTTAACCTCATCCCGCGAAAAACGGGAAACGAAAAAATAAGTGATCCGGAAACAACGGCTGAAGGGCTCTTTATAAATGGCTGGACAACGGACCGGTTATGCCGGGTATGGCTGATCATGCAGGTTGATCCAACGGACAAAACGGCTTACCTGACAAATATCGGAAAACTTTTTTCCGGCGCAACCATGAATGAGCTGGTCGCGTTGTACAGCGCCCTTCCGGTGCTGGCCTATGCGCCGGAATGGAAGATGCGCTGCGCTGAAGGAATCCGCAGCAATATCGGAACCGTGCTGGAAGCGATCATGTATGAAAACGACTATCCATTCCATTACCTGGATGAAGCCGCATTCAACCAGATGGTGCTGAAAGCGTTTTTCACGGATAAGCAGGTGGACCGCATCCGCGGCATGGATCAGCGGGCAAACGGGAACCTGGCCCGGATTCTATTTGACTATGCCCATGAACGATGGGCCGCGGGTCGTTCGGTTGATCCGCAGTTGTGGCGGCTCACCGGTAAATTCCTGGATGCAGGAAATTTCGCAGATATACAAAAATTATGGAAGGAAGGAAACAGCAGGGAGCAAAAAGCGGCCCTGCTTGCCTGTTCGGAAAGTGATTATCTGCCGGCCAGGGAACTATTCGAAAGCGGGGGCCTTCTGAAAAAAGATATCCTGGAAAAGAAACAAACCTGGCATAACCTGAATGGTTAACCGCTTTTTTTGTGAACTTAAAAATGGTACGTTATGTGTTGCTCCAATGTGAATGAAGAAAGGGAACAGATAAAGGGAAATACGGATCCTGTAAACCTGGATGGGATTAAGGGCATGCGTTTTTTTGATCCGCATGTGCACATGACTTCCCGCACTACGGACGATTATCAGGCCATGGCGGATGCGGGCATCGTGGCGCTGATAGAACCGGCATTCTGGCTGGGCCAGCCCAGAACGGGTGTGGACAGTTTCCGGGATTATTATTCGGGCCTGATCGGGTGGGAACGCTTTCGGTCTTCCCAGTTCGGCATCACCCACTATTGCACCATCGGTTTAAATTCCCGCGAAGCCAACAATGAGCCCCTGGCCGAGCAGGTGATGGATATCCTGCCCCTGTTTATTTATAAAGAAGGCGTAGTGGGCATAGGCGAAATCGGATTTGACGATCAGACCGCTGCGGAAGAAAAATATTACCGTTTGCAGTTGGAGCTGGCCCGAAAAGCGGGATTGCCGGTTCAGATCCATACGCCACACCGCGACAAGAAAAAAGGTACGCAGCGCAGTATGGATATAGCCCTGGAACAGGGACTCGATCCGGGCCTGGTGATTGTGGATCATAATAACGAAGAGACGGTAAAGGAAGTGCTGGACAGGGGATTCTGGGCAGCATTCACTATTTATCCATTCACCAAAATGGGGAATGAAAGGATGGTGGACATTGTAAAACAATACGGCACCGAACGCATTATGGTAAATTCGGCTGCGGACTGGGGAATCAGTGATCCGCTGGCCGTTCCCAAAACAGCGGCGCTGATGAAAACGCGCGGCATAACCGACGAAGACATTCGCGCCGTCACCTATACGAATGCCATTCTTGCCTTTGGACAAAGCAAACAGATCCTGGAATCCGATTTCATAAGCGTTCAGGGAATAGACCAGAGCCGGCGGTTTGAAGGCAATACCATTCTCCGCGGCGGTCAGCAGCCCCGGATAGATAAATCATCTGTTATAATCCGTTAAATGGCCGACCTGAAAAAATTAACGGCCTGTCTCCGGTTAATGCGACCCGCCAACCTGGTCACCTCCGTAGCCGATGTGCTCGCGGGAATGACCATTTCGGGCTTTTTCATCCAGTATACAAATGATGCGGCCCATGTATTGCCCGTGATCTGGTTGTGCCTGGGCACCATTGGATTGTATGGTGGCGGTGTTGTTTTCAATGATGTATTCGACGCTTCCCTGGATGCTGTTGAAAGGCCGGAACGTCCCATTCCTTCCGGGCTGGTAACCCTGCGGCAGGCCGTAATGCTGGGCATTTGTTTACTATTTGCCGGCATTGCGGGGGCAGCACTCGTGAACCCGGTATCCGGTTTGATTGCCGTATGCATTGCGCTGCTGGCCCTTTTGTATGACAAATGGGGCAAACACCAGTCTTTCCTCGGGCCATTGAATATGGGCGTATGCAGGGGGCTTAATTTGCTTTTGGGAATCAGTATTCAAACAACGGCCCTTCATGCCTGGTGGTTCCTGGCCCTTGTTCCGGTAATTTATATTGCTTCCATAACCATGATCAGCAGGGGGGAAGTGCATGGAGGCGGAAGACCCATTCTGTATGCTGCCGGGATCCTATACCTGCTGGTAACCGGAAGCATATTGTATTTTGCCTTTACCAGACAAAC
Source organism: Puia sp. (assembly GCA_035648455.1). Lineage (GTDB taxonomy): Bacteria > Bacteroidota > Bacteroidia > Chitinophagales > Chitinophagaceae > Puia. The sequence continues at coordinate 5,302 of DASRLM010000295.1, forward strand.
CCTGTGGCTGACCCTGATCTTTTTGTTGCTGTTTGCCTGGATGATCTTCAGGCCGCTGTTTTCCGCTATCCGGGATCCTTCCGGAAAAAATATCGGCAGGGCCGTGAAGGCAGGTGTGATAGCGCTCATCGTGATGGATGCCTCGTGGGCAGCTGTTTTCGGTTCCATAGCGCTGGCAGGGTTCATCGCCTTGTTATTGCCGGTTTCCCTCTGGTTATCCGGATTATTTTCCGTAACCTGATGATGTTGATTAATTTTGTCATTTTATAATGTGCGTTTGATTGTATGGATTACCTGGCTCAGTCGTTTAGTGTTCATTTCGAATACAGGGTTTATTTTACTGCCGGCATTTTTGATGCGGATAATGAAACGCTATACAGTTTTTTAAAGGAACGGGCCGTTCCGGAAACCATCCAGAAAATCCTTTTTGTAATTGATCAGGGCGTTTCGGATACACATCCCCGTTTGCAGGAAGACATCAACCGCTATTTTAAACGATATCCCGTTGTTCAACTGGCGGAAGAATTGCTGATTGTTCCTGGCGGTGAAGAAGCAAAAAATAATCTCGCTCATTTTGATCGGATTACCGAATCTATTCATTCTCAGCGTATTGACCGGCATTCCTATATTGTTGCTTTAGGTGGCGGCTCCCTGCTGGATCTGGCGGGATACGCAGCCGCGGTTTCTCACCGGGGCATCAACCTGATCCGGATTCCCACAACCGTACTTTCTCAGAATGATTCCGGGATCGGCGTAAAGAACGGCATCAATCATTTTGGAAAGAAAAACTTTCTGGGCACTTTTGCGCCTCCCGTGGCCGTGTTTAACGACGACCGTTTTTTAGATACACTCGATGGGAGGAACTGGCGTTCCGGAATATCGGAAGCGGTTAAAGTGGCGCTGATCAAAGATGCCGAATTCTTTAACTGGATAGAGGCCCATACCCCGGAACTGGTCAGCCGCAACCGGGACGTGATGAATTACCTGATCCGTCGCTGTGCCGATTTGCATATGCAGCATATAGGCGGCCCTGATCCATTTGAAAAGGGTTCATCCAGACCGCTGGATTTCGGCCACTGGAGCGCCCACAAACTGGAACAGCTCACCCATTTTGAAGTATTACATGGAGAAGCCGTGGCCATGGGCATTGCCCTGGACAGTCTGTATTCTTCGCTGGCCGGCTATTTGTCTCCTGCCAAGGCAGAACGCATATTA
>DASRLM010000296.1:0-7565 GCA_035648455.1 Puia sp.
AAATCTGTTTTTAATGGTTAAATTCAAATCAGAAAATTGAACCCGCGCAGGTTATATTGAGATGCCGGAGTACACAGAATCCATAAACGGCCAGATTCTTTGCTGAGTGGCATTTTGTATTACTTTTGCAACCATGAAAATTCTAATGGTTTGTTTGGGCAATATTTGCCGCAGCCCGCTGGCCGAGGGAATCCTGGAGCAGAAAGCAAAAATCAAAGGATTATCCTGGATGGTCGACAGCGCCGGAACCAATAACGGCTACCACATCGGAGAAGCGCCGCATCATCTTTCACAGAAAGTGGCCGGAATGCATTCCCTGGACATCAGTGCGCAGTGCGCACGGGCATTTGTTGCCGGAGATTTCGACCGTTTCGACAGGATCTACGCCATGGCATCGGACGTTCTGGCGGACATGAAGACCATTGCAAAAAAAAAATTCAATGCCTCCAAGGCGGATCTTCTGCTGAATGAATTATATCCGGGAGAAAACAGGGACGTGCCCGATCCCTGGTTTGGAGAAGAACCCGGATACCATGTTGTGTATGACATGATCGAAAAAGCCTGCGACAAGATCATTCAGAAGTACGGTCAGCTTTCAACCCAGCATAAGCAGTTATCATGAACAAGCCCGGATTACCACAGGGAACCAGGGATTTCGGAGCAGAAACCATTCACAAACGCCAATACATTTTCCAAAGCATCCGTAAGATTTTTGAATTATCCGGCTTTGAACCGCTGGAAACCCCGGCGATGGAAAACCTGGAGACCCTGTTGGGCAAATACGGCGAAGAAGGGGATAAACTCCTTTTCAAAATTCTCAACAACGGTCTCGATCACGCATCAAAAAAAGACTCGGCCCTGGCCGAATTTGAAAAAGTAATTGCCGGAAAGAATAATAAGAACATCACCGAACGCGCACTCCGGTATGACCTCACTATTCCATTTGCCCGTTATGTGGCCATGCACCACAACGAACTGGCCTTCCCTTATAAACGATATCAGATCCAGCCGGTATGGCGGGCCGACCGGCCCCAGAAGGGCCGCTACCGCGAATTTTTTCAGTGTGATGCAGATGTGGTCGGTAGCAGGTCCCTGTTGAATGAAGTAGAACTGACCCAGATCTACCTGAACGTTTTCGGGCTGTTGAACATGGAAGTGGAAGTACGTATCAACCACCGGAAAATTTTAGCCGGACTGGCAGCGGCCTGCGGCGGACCGGAGCAGTTGATTACCATCACCACGGCCATCGACAAACTGGATAAGATCGGGCTGGATAAGGTGAAGACGGAACTGGCAGAAAAAAATCTCAGCGGCAACCAGATCTCCATCATTCAGCAATACCTCGGCATTGATGGATCGAATGAGGAAAAACTGGAGAAACTTAAAGCATTATCAAATGCAATACATTTCAAGGAAAAAAATAAAGAATCCTACAAGGGGATTGCTGGCGAAAGCGCTGATTTGCCGGTGAATAATCCATTTACTGCCGGTATTAAGGAAATTCAGTATGTCCTTGGTTTTTTCCCCGATACCAAAAATATTGTCGTTGATCTTTCCCTGGCCCGCGGACTGAATTACTATACCGGAATTATTTTTGAGGTGAGAGCAAAAAATATATCCATCGGAAGCATCGGCGGTGGCGGAAGATACGATGACCTCACCGGCCTTTTTGGTGTACCGGACATTCCTGGCGTGGGCATTTCATTTGGTGTGGACAGGATCTACGACGTGATGGAGGAACTGAAATTGTTTCCGGCAGCCGTACAGCATGCCACCGAATTGCTTTTTTTTAACCTGGGCCCTGAAGCCGTTTCTACCTGTTTTGAACTCATCGGGCAACTCCGTTCCGCAGGAATACCCAGTGAACTTTTCCCCGAACAATCCAAATTCGACAGGCAATTCAAATACGCCGAAAAGAAAAAGATTCCCTTTATCGTCATCATCGGATCAGAAGAACTCAAAACCCGTACAGCCAAAATTAAGAACCTGGCAACGGGCGTGCAGGAAGAATGTTCTTTTGAAGGGCTGGTTGCGTACGCGAAAAGACTGAAGAGTTGACGGTTGACGGATGACCGTTGACGGACTTTTGTTTTGGATTCGCACATAAGATCAGTCAACCGTCATCCGTCATCCGTCAACAAAACATAGTCAGGGGTTTCCCTCAAACACCACCGCCGCTCCCTGCCCCACGCCCACGCACATAGAAGCCAGTCCGTAACGGGAACCCCTTCTTCTCATTTCATGAATGAGGGTGGTGGCAATCCGGACTCCGCTGCATCCGAGCGGATGGCCGAGGGCAATGGAACCGCCGTTCACATTTATTTTCTGCAGATCCAGGCTAAGGTCATGGATGCAGGCGATGGCCTGGGAAGCAAATGCTTCGTTCAGTTCAATCAGGTCCATATCTTCAACGGTAAGTCCCGCTCGGTAAATGGCCTTTTGGGATGCAGGGACCGGACCGAGGCCCATGATGGCCGGATCCACACCCGCAACACCCATGGATACCACCCTGGCCAGGGGTTGCAGGTTATAGTTCACCACCGCTTCTTCGCTGGCCAGCAGCATAGCGGCCGCACCGTCATTCAATCCCGAAGAATTCCCCGCAGTTACGGTTCCATCTTTTACAAAAGCCGGTTTTAACCGGGATAGTTTTTCCAGGGATGTTTCCCTGGGATGTTCATCCCTGGAGAACCAGGTGATGAGTTTGTCTTTTTCAAGCTCAACCGCCACCAGCTCATCGTCCCATTTACCGGCGGCCAGAGCAGCAAAATATTTTAACTGGGATTCCAGGGCAAATTCATCCTGGGCCGCCCGGGATATCTTCCATCGCTGAGCCACATTCTCTGCGGTTTCGCCCATAGAATACGGGTAGTAAACATCGGTCATTCTTTTATTTGGAAAGCGCCATCCGATGGTGGTGTCCACCACTTCGAGCTTGCGGCTATAGGCCTGTCCGGATTTTGCCATCACAAACGGCGCCCGGCTCATGCTTTCCACACCCGCCGCAATATACAGGTCTCCTTCTCCGCACATAATGGCCCGGGAAGCATCCATAACGGCCTGGAGACCCGAGGCGCACAAACGGTTCACCGTATTGCCCGCAACAGATACCGGTAATCCCGCCAGCAAAGCGGCCATCCTCGCCACATTCCGGTTATCTTCACCGGACTGGTTGGCGTCTCCGGCAATCACATCCTCAATGGCCTCAGGATCAATGGATTCATTGCGGTTCAGGATAGCCCGGATAACATAGGCCAGCAGATCATCCGGCCTCACCGCGGCCAGTCCGCCGCCGTATTTCCCAATGGGTGTTCTGACGGCATCAATGACGTATACTTTCTTCATGTAAGCGTATAATGAGGACAAATATCATTGAATTTCCTCTTCTTTCTGCTATTTACCGTGCCTCCTTCGCTGAAGCTACGGAGGGCGTGGCAATTCCTTCTTATCCCCCGTAAATACTGATTATCTTTGCCGCTTCATGAAAACAGCAAAGAGAAACATCAGGGCGCTTTCCAAAACAGAAATTGCGGAATACCTGGAGGGATTGGGAGAACCAAAGTTCCGTGCCGGCCAGATAAACGAATGGCTCTGGCAGAAACATGCTTTTGGGTTCAGCGACATGACTAACCTCAGCAAGGAACTGAGAGCCAAACTGGAAGCCGATTTTTCATTTCCTTCCCTGCGGATCGATACCACACAGCAGAGCGCCGATGGTACCATCAAAAACCGGTTCAAAACATTTGACAATCATTTTGTGGAGGGTGTGCTGATTCCTGCCACGGAAAGGCGCACGGCCTGCGTTTCCTCCCAGATCGGCTGCTCCCTGAGCTGTAAATTCTGCGCAACCGGTTATATGGATAGGGAAAGGAACCTGGAATTTGATGAAATCTACGACCAGGTGGTTCTGCTAAACCAGCAGTCCGAAAAAACCCACGAGAAAAAACTCAGCAATATTGTGTTTATGGGCATGGGCGAACCCCTGTTGAATTACCGGAACGTACTCAAAGCGATAGAACGGATCACGTCTGCCGAGGGCCTCGGCATGAGTCCGCGCCGGATTACCGTTTCCACTGCCGGTGTAAGTAAAATGATCAAACAACTGGGCGATGATAAAGTGAAATTTAAACTGGCTTTGTCCCTGCATGCGGCCAACGATGCCAAGCGGCACGAGATCATGCCCATCAACGACACAAACAATATCCGCTCCCTGGTTGACGCCCTCAATTATTTCTACAAACAAACCGGAAACGAAATTACTTTCGAATATATCCTGTTACGGGATTTTAACGACAGCCTCAGGGACGCGGATGAACTCATTAAAATTTTCCGTCAGGTTCCGGCGGACCTGGTGAACATCATCGAATATAACCCCATCGAAAATGCCCTTTTTTCCAAACCGGAAGAAGAAACCGTTACCGCCTTTATGAAACACCTGGAAAAGAACAAGGTAAATGCCCGCCTTCGCAGGAGCCGTGGAAAAGATATTGATGCGGCCTGCGGGCAACTGGCTAATAAAAATTAAAATAAAAAAGGGTTTACCATAAGGCAGCAAAAACCGTAGATTTAAATGGCCTGAACGCAAATTCCATGAAACGCAAGACTGATAATTTTAATAAGTTCTATAACCGCAAACGCAATAGTGCAGTAAAAGAAGAGATCAGGCAGGAGAAAAAAGCGGTTAAGAAAGAACGTCAGGTAGCCGTCGACCGTCATTTTGAAGAGAAGCGGAATAAAAAGGCCCTGGTTGCCGGTACTCCAAAAACAGCTGCGGGTCCTGACGGCAAAATCACGGCCGCCCCAAAAACAACGGATAGCATTCCGCTGAATAAATACATTGCCCATGCGGGTGTCAGCTCGCGCCGAAGCGCTGCCCAGCTTGTAAAAGAAGGAAAGGTAACCGTAAATGGCAACCCGGTTACGGATCCGGGAACCAAGGTATTACTTACCGATACCGTGAAAGTGAGTGGAAAAAAGGTGACGGTTTCCAGTCATTTTGTGTATATATTATTAAATAAACCGAAAGATTTTCTAACCACCACCAGCGATCCCCAGGGCAGAAAAACAGTGCAACAGCTCATCGCAACCGCAACAGAAGAAAGGGTATATCCCATCGGACGGCTGGACCGCAATACGTCCGGCGTGTTACTGTTCACCAACGACGGGGATCTGTCGCAGAAACTTTCGCACCCGAAAAATGAAGTGAAGAAAATATATCATGCGGGATTGGACAAACCCCTCACGAAAGCGGACTTTGAAAAAATAATCAACGGGCTGGAGCTGGAAGATGGCCCTGCCAAAGTGGATGTACTGGCTTATGCCGATCCGAAGGACAAAACCCAGATTGGCATGGAGATTCACAGTGGAAAAAACAGGATCGTGAGAAGGATTTTCGCGGCACTCGGATATGACGTCAAAACGCTCGACAGGGTTGTATATGCCGGACTGACAAAAAAGAATGTGCCGCGCGGCAAATGGCGCATGCTCACCGACAAGGAAATCCGCATCCTGAAATACCTGAAATCCTGAACCCCCCTCACGCATGAAATTTCCGGAGATCCTTTTCGAAAACGAAGCATTCATCGTCATCAATAAACCGGCTGGATTACTCAGTGTGCCCGACAGGAAACAGTCGGCCCCTTCCCTGAAGGACCTGCTCATTGCCCGATATCAGCAAATTTTTACGGTTCACCGGCTGGACCGGGAAACCAGTGGCGTGATCGTGTTTGCGAAAACAGCAGATACACACCGTTATCTTTCCGGAATTTTCGAACGCCGCGAGGTGCAGAAACTATATAACGGTATTGTGCTGGGATCCATGACCAGCGTATCCGGACGGATCGATGAACCCATGGCTGAACATCCTTCCAAAAACGGCAGCATGATCATTCATCGGAAAGGCAAGCCGGCTTCCACGGGCTATGAAGTGGTGGAAGATTTCGGAAAATATTCCCTGATAACATTCAATCTCTATACCGGCCGCACGCACCAGATCCGGGTGCACATGAAAAATGCCGGACATCCCATTGCCTGCGATGATTTGTATGGCGATGGCAAACCCGTTCTGGTATCTTCCCTGAAAAGAAAGTATAATCTGTCGAAAAGCGAAGAGGAGGAAAAACCCATCCTGGGCCGGCTGGCCCTTCATGCTGCCAGACTATCGTTCTCCGATGAAGAAAATATCCCGCGTTCCTTCGGGGCGGACATGCCCAAAGATATGCGGGCGCTGCTGAGCCAACTGGGTAAATTAAAAAGTAAATAGAAAAAACGCGTGCCTTTTGATTAAGTAAAAACGCCTGACCAAACACAAAATTCAGCCAGGCGTTTTTATAAAAAAACAGGAATCATTTATTCGGCTGTGGCGTATACCGGAGATAAGGTTTTACCACCCGAACGCCTTTCGGGAATTTCTTGGCGGCATCTTCCAGGGAAAAAGCCGGGGCAATGATTACGTCTTCACCATCTTTCCAATCGGCCGGTGTGGATACACTATAGTTGGATGTCAGCTGCAGGGAATCGATCACACGCAGGATTTCATTGAAGTTCCTTCCGGTGGAAGCAGGATAAGTAAGTGTAAGTTTTACCTTCTTATCGGGCCCGATCACAAATACGGAACGAACCGTAAAAGTTTCGGAAGCATTGGGATGGATCATGCCATACAGGTTGGCAACTGTTTTATCTGGATCTGCAATCAGCGGATAACCAACAGTTACTTTCTGCGTTTCATTGATATCATTAACCCAGCCTTTGTGCTTATCCAGAGAATCAACACTCACGGCTAATATTTTTACATTACGTTTGGCGAATTCATCCTGCAAAGAGGCCATTCTTCCCAATTCAGTTGTACAGACCGGTGTATAGTCAGCAGGGTGGGAGAAAAGAAGTCCCCATCCATTTCCAATATAGTCATAAAAATCAATGTCTCCTGCAGTTGTCGTTGCTTTGAAATTGGGAGCAATGTCCCCTAAACGTAAACTCATTTTAAACAGTTTTAAAATTAAAAAATAATAAGGGCTTTGAAAAGCGGACTGCAAAGATATTCATTCTCTATTAATTGAGTAGACTTTAATACAAATTTTGTCATTTTAGATTTCCCGGCGGGGTCATTTACTTTCAAAACCGTTGAAAAAGAAGGGTATAGCAGATGGTCCGCGTTTTTATCTTTTTCAGCTTTCCGTCCTGGCAGGAATAAACTAAATTATTTAGTAACTTAGATATTGGCTTACCACGACCCCTGGACATGAAAACCCCGCATTTAGTATAATGTATATTTTAGCTTATGGAATGGTTCAACAGCAGTATTGCCCCGTTAAAAGACTTGCTGGATTTTTTGTACAAAAAATCCAAAACCAATGACATTCATAAAAAGCAGGCCAGCGCGATGCCATTCAGGCTGCCATCAGGGAAAATTTCTCATTTAAAAAACTTCATTCAGGAACCATTCCCGCTGCCATCGTTAAGGAAGAAAGAAATAAAAAATATGCCGGATGGACAGCAGAAAAACTCGTGGATAAAATAGATGAAAAAATGGTCGAGCTCAAAAACATAAAGAAGTTAAACCGGGA
>DASRLM010000297.1:0-4994 GCA_035648455.1 Puia sp.
GTATAAAAATTGCCCGCATAACAGCCATTCACATAGAACACGGGGTATTTCTGCTGATTGTTGTAAACGGTTGGATCATCCAGGTTAAACCCGAGGGAGGAGGCTGAGGAATGCCCGAAATAAGTCAGCATGGCGATGCCATTGTTAAAAAGCTGCGGGAAAAGGGCACTGGATACCTGGTTATTCTGATCCACGGTGGAACTGCAAAAACGAAATACATTAGCGCCGAAAAGCGTGTCGGCAATTACCTGCTGGTACACGGCCATATAGTTGCACAGAACACTTTCGAGAAAAGGATCCGTAGCGCCGGTAACATGAATGATGTTTTTTCTCCAGGCCCTTCCCTCGATCGTGTTGGGAGAAGTCTGCTGCGCCTGTTCATATTGCTTTACTTTATCCAGGTAAATTTCTACTTCGGGTCCGTTTACAGCGCCGATCCTGCCAATCGGCAGATTGTTTACTGAACCCGCGCCGTCCGCTGAAGCCAGCATCACATCTGATGCGGGAAAACCGAATGTAGGCACCAGGTTCAGCCGGGCTGTAGCCGGATCTGTTTCATAGCTCCGGTATTCCGTATAAGTCACGCCGCGTCCGATCAGCAGGGCAAATTCCGGTTTCTGGCCGTACTTGTTTCTTGCGAAATTCAAAAAGTTCTTTATGGCCATTGGATGAATATGAATGCCATAAGCAAACTGGTCCGTGAGTTCGTTGATATCCATCACCTGGGCGGTGAAACCGCCTCCGGCCAGGGACGACCGGTAGTTCTTATAATCCAACACGGGATTGTTGCCGCTGGATCCGGTATACAGTATTGGATTGCTGATGATGAGATAATTTCCCTGGTTAACGGGATCGAGGTAGTTAATAAAATTTTTCGGTGTGAGTGCGGTGACTGTGCGTATAGTGGCCGGATCCTCGCTGACCAGGATAAATTTTCTCGGGGAAGATGATCCGGGTATTTCGAAAGTGAGTATCCCGCCGGTGGAGAATGCGGTGAATCTTTGTCCTGAATTCTTATCATACAATACGGGTATAGCGCCTCCCTGATTGAAATTGCTGATCTTCAGGAAATAACCGCTGATGCGGGCAGGCAGTTCAAAATAAAAGCTGGACTGTCCGCCAAAATCAAATGTCCGCGGATAAGTCAGTTCATAAAAAGAAACAACCAGCCGGTCGGCATAGGTAACTGCCTGGGAAATATTAAGGAACTGGAAATTGGAAGAAGCCGTGTTCAGCGTAACGAGCGGAATGGGTATATTGCTCACCAGGTCGCTGAAGCTGTTCATGATGGTGTCTTTAACAACTGCATTGTTTACTTTCACCTGGATGTGCCGCAGGGTATCTGAACAACCCGCTGCACCAAATTTCAGATTGGCTGCGGGGCCGCCGGGATAAATAAAAAGATTATTCTGATTGTCTGAAACCGGATAACCGGGTGTAGAGAAGTCCGAACTCCAGAATTCCCCTTTATCATAGGAAGAGGAATAAATGTATTGTTCCAGCACGGCGGCGAATCCCAGGTTGATCTGAGTCCGGAAATAGGTTCCCGTGCTGTGCATGAAATAAGGTTCCACCGGAAGCGTATTGGTACTGGTATCGTTGGGAATGATATTGTAATGGAAAGCTGATCCGGTAGGATCCACGGTCAGGAAATAGGTGGCCGAATCCGTTTCGAGACTCCATTTTTCCGTTTGCTGATAGGCCGGATCGCGATACAGAGGTTTATCCGGTTTCCCATCATTCATGTGACCCCAGAATTCAATATAGTCCCCTGCGCCCAACAGGCCGCTGGGAACAGAAGTATAAACGGGAATTTCTTCTCCGTTCCGGAAAAGCTGGAAATTTTTAGCGTCGGTATTTCCCAGTCCTGCGCCGGCCAGAACAGACTGGGGAATGCGGCAGAGACCGTCTGAGGCTATTTTGAATTTGAAATAGGTTTTGTTGAAGTCAATCCATTCGTTACCGTAGGTTTGGGCAAACAACCTGCCGGCGAACAGGATCAGACATAATGTAAAAATCTTTTTCATGGTCAGATTCGGGTTTCTACGGCGGGGTTTGGTTCTTCTTATTTTTCTTTTTCACATCCACCAGATCAACTTTTAGCGAAAACACATTCGTATATAAGGGGTTCGACTGATTCGCGAGGTTAGTAAATGCGTAATCGATCTGTACATCTCCAATTTTGAAACCGGCACCGATGGAAGGTTGGTAGATCCAGACCTCCCGGCGGTTGGTCGTATCCTTATCGTCCAGGGCCTTTTGAAAATTATTGATCCCTGCTCTTACAAAAAAAACATTATTATACGACAATTCCAATCCCATGCGCGGATCTATGCTTACCGGGTTAAAACTCAATACAGTATTACGGCGACCATCAAACGTAATATCAAAATCCGCCTCCGCCAGTAAACTGATCTTTTTGTTGATCGGGAAATTGTAGGAGAATCCCGGTATCAACTGGGGAGCAGTTAATTCTATGGAATTGGAAGGGATATCGTTTTGGGTGGCATAAAATACTTCACGCCATTCCTGGTTGATATTATACGACCAGGCATTGAAAGTGGTTGTTACGTCTTTGGCCACGATGCCCAGTTTCCAGCGGTTTCCCGTAACCTGAACGGCGGCATCAAATCCGAAACCCCAGGCCTTGGTAAAATCACCGGCCTGCCGGTGGATGATCTTGGCATTGATCCCAAAGTTTACTTTCCTGTTTTTGATCCAGTTTACCTGCTGGGCCAGTGATATCAGAAAGGCATAGTCGGCCGAGGAGAATGTGGTGATATTGCTGAAATCAATGCTGCCGTCCGGCTGTACCAGAAAAACCGTATTGGGAATGTCGTCTACGGCAAAACGAAGCAGGGTCAGGCCCAGCGTGCGTTTATTGTCTTTTAGCGGAAGAACCAGACTGGCGAAGTCATATTTCCCTATTCCGGCAAAGTACTCGGCATGCATCAGGTTCAGCTGCGGGCTGGTCCTGATGTCTGCCAGCGCGGCCGGGTTCCAGTATCCGGCGGTGCCGTCACTTACGGAGGCCACCTGGGCATTGCCCATGGACATGCCCCTGGCGCCTGCACCGATATTCAAAAATTCATTGGAATATTTTGCAAACTGAGCCGTAGCCTGGTTGCAAAAAAGCAAAAGGAGAAGGGCTGGGAGGGAGCAGTATTTTTTGGTTCTGCGTACGACTGAAGTCAATACCATAAACTTATTCTAACGCCTTTTTGTTCAGAATATTGCGATCGGATCAGGACGCGAATATCCCTTACTTTTGCCAAAATTCCCTTATAACTGTTATGTCGCTGATTGACGAACTGACCTGGCGGGGTATGATCCAGGATATCATGCCCGGAACGGCGGAGCAACTCTCCAGGGAAATGACTTCCGGATACATCGGATTTGACCCTACTGCAGACAGTCTCCATATTGGAAGCCTCGTACCCATTCTGCTGCTGGTTCATTTACAGCGGGCAGGACACCGTCCCGTGGCCCTGGTCGGAGGCGCCACCGGAATGGTGGGTGATCCGAGTGGAAAAAGTGAAGAAAGAAATCTGCTGGACGAAGACACCCTCCGTCATAACCTTAACGGCATCCGTGCCCAGTTGGAAAAATACCTGGATTTTGATCCCGCTTTGCCAAATGCTGCGGTAATGGTAAACAATTACGACTGGTTCCGGGAAATCCATTTTCTGGATTTCATTCGGGATACCGGCAAGCACATCACCATCAACTACATGATGGCCAAAGACAGTGTCCGGAAAAGACTGGAAGGTTCCTCCGGTATGAGTTTTACGGAATTCTCCTACCAGCTGGTGCAGGGATATGATTTCTATTGGCTATATCAGCATAAACAATGCAAACTACAGATGGGGGGAAGTGATCAGTGGGGAAATATCACTACCGGTGCGGAACTGATCCGCAGAAAAGCGGGCGGGGAGGCATTTGCATTTACCTGTCCGCTCCTGACCAAATCCGACGGTGGCAAATTCGGAAAAACGGAAAAAGGAAATATCTGGCTGGATCCGGAGAAAACATCCCCGTATCAATTTTATCAGTTCTGGCTGAATGCGGCGGATGATGATGCGGAAAAGTGGATTCGCATTTTCACGTTTTTATCCCAAAAGGAAATCGGGGAGCTACTGATGCGGCATAAAAAAAATCCGGCAGAAAGGATCATTCAAAAAACCCTGGCCCGGGAACTGACCACGTTTATTCATGGTCAGGCAGCCTATGTTTCGGCATTGGAAACAACGGACAAATTGTTTCATCCGGAGGTGTCCGCAGATACAATGAGTGAAAAGGACCTCCATGCAATGGAGGGGATTGTTAAATCCTCTTTTTCGAGGAACCGGCTGCAGGCCGGCGTTGATGTGGTCAGCTTCCTTTCCGAAACCGGTATTCTTCCCAGTAAGGGAGAAGCCAGGAAAATGGTTCAGCAGGGCGGGGTGAGCATCAACCGTCAAAAAATTGAAGCAGTGCAATTCCTGGTGGATGACCGTTTGCTGCTCCATGATAAATACATCCTGGTTCAGAAAGGGAAGAAAAATTATTATCTGGTGGCGGCGGACTGAGGAGGTGAATCCGGGTGTTTTTTCCGCAAAACCTTTTCCGAAATACCTTATTTTTGTCGCTGTCCGGAAGGATGACGCATTTTGCCCGATAGTATAAAGGCAGTACGACAGATTTTGATTCTGTTTGTCGAGGTTCGAATCCTCGTCGGGCAACAAATATAGCGAACCGTTATCAGCAAGCTGAAAGGGCTTCCGGCCGGAACTGTCCCGGACAAACATTGACCTTCTACACGTCATTTCTTACAAAAGCAATCCTAAAAAAACAACATAGTCCGAAGTCGGGCATGCCTGCCAGCGTTGTACGGGCAGCAATAAGCACTGTTTTGACAATTATAGGATCCTTAATAGATCGCTATAGGATCGTTAATAGATCGCTACAGGATCGCCGGACATAAAACCCAGATGTTGATCCTTTTATCTTTGAAG
>DASRLM010000298.1:0-4288 GCA_035648455.1 Puia sp.
CTGAATATTGATATCCTTAAAATATTTGCCTGATCTTTCAGTTTAAAGGTATGAAATTTGCAAAAGTATGCGGTGTATCTGAAATTTGCGGTTTATATCCATTTGACCGATTCCCCGCACTTCGCCAAAACCGCAAAAAATTAAATACAAAAATCAATGAAACCGGCCTTGTTTTTTATTTTTCTTTGGATATCCTTGTCTGTCAGTGCACAAACTCCCAATTGGCAGAACAAGGATCTCCAAAAGGATTCCGTATTCGGCATCAGTACAGACAGGGCCTATTCCTCCTTATTGAAACATAAAAGAGCCAAAACCGTTCTGGTTGCGGTAATAGACGGCGGTGTGGACACGGCGCATGAAGATCTGAAAGCCGTAATCTGGAATAATCCCGGAGAAACGGTCAACGGAATGGATGATGATCATAACGGATACGCCGATGACCTGCACGGCTGGGATTTTATCGGTGGTCCCGGTGGAGACGTTCAGTATGAAACCCTGGAACTTACCCGCCTGATACGGAAAGAACACAGTGTCTACGATAGCCTGACAGATGCTGAGTTGCCCGGGAGGTACCGCAAAATGAAAACAGAATATGATAAACAGTTTTCCGAGGCGCAGAAAATGGTCAGCGGGGTGGGCCGCTTTAAGGGCGTGCTGGATTCCATAACACGAAAGATCGGTAAAGAAAATCCTTCAGCAGAAGATTTCCGGAATTTCCGGCCAGGAGATGATCATGAAAAAAGGGTGAGGGAACTCGTTCTGCACCAGCTTCAGGGAAGCCCTGATTTTTCAGCTTTTACAAAAGACATCAACAACACTCTGGATCATTTCAAAACAGAACTTAACTACCATCTGAATCCCGCTTACAATCCCCGTTCTGTTGTGGGAGATGATATTCGGGACAGTGTGCAAAGAGATTACGGGAATAACGACGTCATGGGTCCGGATGCGCATCACGGTTCCCATGTTTCGGGTATCATCGGCGCCGTGCGCAATAACCAGATTGGTATCAATGGCGTGGCGGACCACGTGCAGATCATGTCGGTCCGCGTGGTGCCGGATGGTGATGAAAGGGATAAGGATGTAGCCAACGGTATCCGTTATGCGGCAGACAACGGGGCAAGGGTCATTAACATGAGTTTTGGCAAAGGGTATTCTCCGCAGAAGTCAGTAGTGGATGATGCGGTTAAATACGCCATGAGCAGGGATGTACTGATTGTGCATGCGGCCGGCAACGAGGGCATCAACCTGGACAGCATGGATAATTTTCCAAACCGAAGATATGCGCAGGGCGGGGAGGCAGGAGCGTGGATCGAGGTTGGCGCATCGGATATGAAAGATGATTCAACGCTGGTCGCCAATTTTTCCAATTACGGTAAAACAAATGTGGATGTATTTGCACCCGGCGTGCAGATTTATTCGACCACACCCGGTTCCCAATATGATTATTATAGCGGTACCAGCATGGCTTCGCCGGTTGTGGCCGGTCTGGCCGCACTTATCCGGGAATACTATCCGAAGCTGACGGCCCTGCAGGTAAAAGACATTATCCTGCAATCCGTAAGCAGGGTGGATCATCCGGTGATCGTTAAAGACGGCAGCGGGAACAGGCGACTGGTTCCCTTTTCGTCTCTTTGTGTATCGGGTGGTATTGTGAACACCTATAATGCTCTGTTGCTTGCGAAACATTTTAAGAAAAGAAGGTAGCCTGTCGCGATCCCGATGTAATAACTGTTAAATAACAACCTGTTTGCGATGGGCCATTCAGATGTAAACTATTTTGGCTGAAATGAACTTACCAAAACAACTATTCTGCAACCTGCTTCTTCTTATCCTTCTGTTGTATGGCCAAACGGCCGCGGCTCAGGTGTTGATCAGGGGAGCGGTTTACGACCGGACGGAAAGGTTCGCGATGCAGGGTGTGAGTGTGCTCGGAACTTCCGGAGCGGGAACGGTAACGGATTCATCGGGGCACTACCAGATCAGGTTAGCTGTCTCAGATTCCCTGTATTTTTCTTATCTGGGCAAACCCACTCAAAAATTCCCGGTCCGCGACATTACTTATCCGCAGGAATTTGACATGAGCCTGCCGGTGGGTGTCGACTCCCTTCAAACGGTATTCGTCCGTTCCAAAAACTATATCCTGGATTCCCTGGAAACCCGGCGGGAATATCAAAAAGTATTTGACTACGATGGTCCGGAGATGTTCGACAGTCATCCCTCCGGTGTGGGTTTCGGGTTTAATTTTGACCTGCTTTTTGAAGGGGCCAGAAACCGCAGGATGTTGGCTTTTCAAAAACGGTTGCTGTATGATGAACGGGAAAATTATGTTGATCATCATTTCAGCAAAACCCTGGTCCGGCGGATCACCGGACTGGAGTCCCCGCTGCTGGATACTTTCATGGCCCAATACCGGCCCAGTTACGATTTTATACAGGGATGTTATAACGATTATGAATATTACGGGTACATTCTCCGCTCCAGCAAATATTTTATGGAAGCGTGGAAGCAGGATCACCCGGACGAAGTGTTGCCAGATAAATAAAATAAGGGATAGCCCGTTTCAGGATCTTATATTTTCCTCTTTTCGAAACAGATTTTCCCGATACCGCGTTCTCTCCGGCTCAAATTCCTTCAATTTTGCCGACAAATTAGTGGCTTATGAATGGGTTTTTTATTTGTCAGAGATCCTTGAGGTTAATGCTTATTCCTTTTATTATGCTGTTTGCCGCGCAAACCATATTTGGCCGGAGCACGGAAGAACCTGGTGGAACCGTTAAAGGGAACGTAGCCACAACCGATAATATGCCTGCAGCTGGCGTCACCGTTACTATAAAAAATCTTAACAGGAACGCCATCACGGATGAACAGGGAGATTTTATCTTTCATCATATTAAGGGCGGCAGTTATGAAATCGAAATATCGGTGATCGGATATCAAACGATCCGCCGCACCCTGGTGGTGGAGAACGACCGGACAACGGATCTTTCCATTCAGATAGAGATTTCAGCCAAAGAACTTCAGGAAGTCGTCGTCAATTCCTCCCGCACACTCAATGAAAGAAAACTGACGGTGGGAAAGGCGGACATTGCGGCCCGGGACCTCCCCCAGGCCATCACGGTGATTGATAAAGAGATGATGGACCGGCAGCAGATGCTTACCCTGGGTGATGCCCTCATGCATGTGAATGGGGTTTACATGATGGGCGCCACGGGTGGAACGCAGCAGGAGATCGGTGCGCGGGGCTATGCGTTTAATAACACAAATACCTTCAAGAACGGTATACTCTTTAATAATAGTGTTATGCCGGAAATGAGTGCGGCAGAACGCATTGAATTTTTAAAGGGAAGCGCAGCCATCTTACTGGGAAATGTTACGGCAGGTGGTGTGCTGAACATCGTTACCAAAAAACCCCTCTTTGAGAAAGGCGGGGAAATTGGCATGCGCATGGGCAGTTATGATTTTTATAAGCCGACATTGGATTTCTATGGACCGTTGGGAGACAGTAAATCGGTAGCTTACAGGGTAAACGCGACCTACGAGAAGGAGAGAAGTTTCAGGAATGATGTGGGGGCGGAACGTTTTTATATCAATCCTTCTTTTTTAATCATGGTGGATGATAAAACGACCGTGCTGGTGGAAGGGGATTATCTTACGGACCGCCGTACGCCGGATATAGGCGTGGGGGCGATTGGTTTTAAGATTAATGATATCCCTCGTAACCGTTTTCTCGGGGCAGCCTGGAGTTATAACCAGGCACAGGAGAGCAGTATAACGGTAACGACTACCCATCAGTTCAATGCTGACTGGCAGTTGCGTAACATAAGCGGGTTTTATAATTATACAGCGGATATGTATGGAACTACCAGGCCCGGAGATCAGGGAGGGGTGGATATGCAGTCCAACGGAAACTGGGTAAGGGGCGTCGTACGCAATGGATCAAATGAGGATTTTTATCAGACCCAGTTTGATCTGACCGGCAAATTAAAAACCGGATCGTTGAAACACCAATTGCTATTTGGTGCGGTGATCTATAAAGACTTGCCGCATACGCTTACCTACAATCCCCTGGTAGTGTATGATTCCATCAATGTATTTGATTTAAGCAGATACCCGCAGCGAACCGATATTCCCGGCTTATCCCGGAATACCCTGACCCGAGCGCCGGTGAACGTGCTGGGCATTTATGCGCAGGATCTGGTAAGCATTACCGATAAGCTCAAAGTACTGGCCGGGGTTCGATTCAATTCCCAGCAAACGGTAAGCCATATATACAGCTATGCCACAC